>JANWHQ010000093.1 GCA_025450315.1 Caulobacteraceae bacterium | reverse complement strand
TGGGCGGCGGCGTAGCGCGCGGCCGGCGCCGCGGCCGCCAGGGCCAGGGCGGCGACCAGGGCGGTCCGCTTGATTTCGATCTTCATGGGTCCTCCCGACCGGACGGATGGTTTCTTCTGGTCTCACGACGCCTGGCGATCACTATGGGGTCGCGCAAGCGGTGATGAAAGGGTCCCTGCGGCAATTTGCTTGACCCGGTCAACCGAAACCGTGCGCCCCGGCCGCGGGGCTCCGCGCTAAATCGCCGCCGCCTCGAGCGCCGGCCGGCCCAGGATCATGTCGGCGGCCTTTTCGGCGATCATGATCACCGGGGCGTTGGTGTTGCCGCCGACGATGGCGGGCATCACCGAGGCGTCCACGACCCTGAGGCCCTCCAGCCCGCGCACGCGGCAGGCCTCGTCCAGCACCGCGCCCGGGCCGGTCCCCATGGCGCAGGTGGAGGTCGGGTGCATGGCGGTGCCCACCGCGCCGCGGACGAAGGCGTCGATCTCCTCGTCGGTCTGCGCGTCGGCGGGCGGGGCGATCTGGGCCGAGACCAGCTCGCTGGCCGGCGCGGTCTCGAAGAAGCGGCGGCCGAAACGGACCATCCGGCGGAAGGTGTCGCGGTCGGCCTGGGCCTGCAGCAGGTTGAACTGGATCTTCGGCTTGTCGCGCGGATCGGGCGACCTCAGCGTCACCTCGCCCCGGCTCTCGGGGCGCAGCAGCACGTTGGCCGCCGAGAAGATGTGGCCCACCCCCTTGCGCCAGCCCGGGAACCACGGCCTGGCCGCCATCGACACCGGGGTGATCAGGAACTGCATGTCCGGCCACTCCAGCTCCGGCCGGGTGCGGACGAAGCCCTGGGCCGAGACGGGCAGGCCCGCCGCCTCGCCGGCGCCGAACAGCCGCCACTGCAGCACCGACAGCATCAGCCGGTCGAACCTCAGCTTGGAATCGAAGGCGATCTCGCCCTTGGCCGCCCACATGGCGGCGATGGAGGCGTGGTCCTGCAGGTTCTTGCCGACGCCCGGCAGGTCGTGGAGCGCCTTGACCCCCGCCGCCGCCAGCTCGTCCGCCGGCCCGATCCCAGAGAGCAGCAGGAGCTGGGGCGAGTTGAAGGCGCCGCCGCAGAGGATCACCTCGCGCTCGGCCATGGCGCGCCTGATCTCGCCGCCCTGCTCGAACGCCACCCCGACCGCCCGGCCCCGCTCGATCAGCACCCGATGGGCCAGGGCCCCGGTCTCGATCTTCAGGTTCGCCCGGCCGCGCACCGGCGCCAGGAAGCGGGCCGAGGTCGAGCCGCGCCGCCCCCGGTGCACGGTGAACTCGGGAGTCGAGAACCCCTCCGCGTCGGGGCCGTGGAAATCGTCGAGCCGCCTGAAGCCGAGCTTCTCGGCCGCCTGCATCAGGCGCGGGTAGATGACCTTGTCGGCGTGATGGCGCGAGACGGTCAGCTCGCCGCCGGCGCCGTGGTAGAGGCTCTCGCCGCGCCAGTTGTTCTCGCTCCTGCGGAAATAGGGCAGCACGTCGGCATAGCCCCAGCCCGCGAGGCCGAGCTGGCGCCAGTGGTCGTAGTCCACCGGGTAGCCGCGCGAATACATCATGCCGTTCACCGACGACGAGCCGCCCAGCACCTTGCCCCGGGGCGCGGGGATCCGGCGGCCGTCGAGATAGGGCTCGGGCTCGGACAGGAAGCCCCAGTTCACCACCGGGTCCAGGAAGGTGTCGCGCCAGGCCAGGGGCATGGCCATCAGCGGCCGGTCGTCGGGCCCTCCGGCCTCCAGCAGCAGCACCCGGTTGTTGGGATTGGCCGACAGGCGGTTGGCCAGCACGCAGCCTGCCGATCCCGCGCCCACGATGACGAAGTCGAATGTGTCCATGCCCCGCCGACGTAGCGCGTTCGCGCGCGCGGCGCACCTGCGCTCTTCCTCCCCCGCCCATCCCGCTTCCCCACCCGCTCGTCCCGGCGGAGGCCGGGATCCAGGATGAGCGGAAGGGAAGGTCTACCGCCCCGCCTGGGCCTGCCAGGTCTCGACGATGGCCTCCGCCACCCGGCGCATCAGCCCTTCGCGCACGATCAGGGGCGCGGTGGACGAGCCTTCGAACACCGCCGCGGCATAGGCGTGGCCGTCCGGGGCGGTGAGGACGCCCACGTCGTTGGTCCCGACGTGCAAGGGGCCCAGGTGCTGGCCGGTGCCGGTCTTGTGGGCCAGGGTCCAGCCGCGCTCCAGCCCGCCGTTCAGCCGCTCTTCGCCGTGCACGGTCGAGTGCATCAGCCGTAGCAGCCGCTGGGTGGATTGGGCCGACAGCAGCCGGCCCTCGTACAGCGCCTTCAGCGCCCGCACCGTCGCCAGCGGCGTGGCGCCGTCCTCGGGATCGGCCAGATAGCGCCGCAGGGACGCCTCGCGGACGGACGGATCGAGCCGGGACCTGGCCGCCTCCAACCGTTCGCCGCCGTCCAGCCCAGGCCGCCAGTCCAGGCCCGCGACGTGGGCCTGCAGTTCGCGCTGCTGGACGCCCGCCCGGATGCCGGTGAGGTCCTTGCGGCGCATGACCTCCCGCACCGCCGCCGTCCCGCCCAGCCGGCGCACCAGGAAGTCGTTGGCCGCATTGTCGCTGTCGACGATGGCGGCCCGCACCAGTTCGGCCAGGAAGGTCCTGTAGCCGTGCCGCCCGATGCGGTGCTGGATCGGTTCGTGGAACACGCTGAGGTCGGCCGAGGTCAGCAGCGCAGGCTCGTCGATCCGCAGGCGGCCGGAATCGACCGCGTCCAGGATGGCGATGACCGTCCACAGCTTGGCGACGCTCTCCTGCGAGAACAGCTCGTCGCCGTTCCACGAGACGGTCCGGCCGTCCGTCAGGTCCGTCACCGCGATGCCGACATGGCCGTCGAAGCCGGCGCCCAGGGCGCGGATGCGCGCCGCCATCTCGGGCGGCGCCGAGCGCTCGGCCAGGGACGCGGCGGCTGCAGGCGGCGCGCCGAGGCCGGCCGGCAGGGCCAGGACGGCCGCCGCCGCGAGCAGGAACATCAGACGCCGCACCATCATCCTCGAGGTCCACCAACCGCGCCGGACATGCAAGCCCTGTGCTGACCGGTCTCCGATCCCATATGTTGCCCGCGAAGGAGGCCGGAATGGACAGACGCGTATCCCGGATCGAGGCCGCCGCCACGCCCCAGCGCGGCTCGGCGACCCATGCCAACCGCTTCGTGGTGCCCGCGGACCGTTTCGAGGCGCGCTCGCCGTTCCTGATGATGATGGAGGACTGGTTCGCCCCGCCGGCCGGCTTCCCCACCCATCCCCACCGCGGCATGGAGACCGTCACCCTGGTGCTGGAGGGCTCGCTGGAGCACCGCGACCACACCGGCGGCCACGGCGTGCTGAACGCCGGCGACGTGCAGTGGATGACCGCCGGCCGGGGCGTGATGCACTCGGAGATGCCGGGCCCGGGCGGGGTGCATTCCCTGCAGCTCTGGCTGAACCTGCCCGCCGCCCAGAAGATGTCCAGGGCCCGCTACGCCGACCAGCGCGCGGCCGACGCCCCCGCCGCCTCCGGGCCGGGCTGGGAGGTGCGCGTCTACGCCGGCCGCCAGGGCGAAGCCGAGCACGCCGCCGGCTCCAGCTATCCCATGGGCCTCTGCATGGCGACGGTGCACCCGGGCGCGGAATGCGCCCTGGAGATCGCTCCGGACGAGCGCGGCTTCCTCTATGTGCTGGAGGGCGCCGCCGCCGTCGGCGCGGACTCCGCCGCGCTCCAGGCCGGCCAGATCGCCTGGCTCGATCCCACGGGCGCAGCCTCCAGCGAGCCCGACCGTCTGCTGCTGCTGGCCGGCGACAAGCCCTTCCGCGCCGCCCTGTTCAGCGGCCGCCCGATCGACGAGCCGGTGGTCGCCTACGGCCCGTTCGTGATGAACACCCAGGCCGAGATCCGCCAGGCGTTCGCCGACTACCAGAACGGCGCCTTCGTCGAAGGCTGAGAAACGCCGCGCCCCTCGCCAGGGCGCGGCCGGATCGGCTATGCAACCGGCCGCAGAGGCGGGAGACGGTCATGAAGTTCATCACCTTCGCGCGCGACGAGGAGCAGCTGCCGGGGCTGTGGCTGGGCGGCGGGCGGATCGCCGACCTGTCCTCGGCCGTGGGCTCCATCCAGGAGCTGATCGAGGCGGGCGAGGCCGGCCTCAAGGCCGCCCGAGACCTGGCCAAGGACGAGGACGTCAACCTGTCGGCCGCGGCGGTGCGGCTCCTGGCCCCCATCCCGCGCACCCGCAAGAACGTCTTCTGCATCGGGCGCAACTACATCGAGCACGTGGCCGAAGGCGCCCGCGCCGCCGGCCAGGAGACCAGGCTGCCCGAATACCCGCAGATCTTCACCAAGGCCCCCACCGCCATCAATGCGCCCGGCGCGCCGGTGCGGCTGGACGCGGGCCTGACCAAGCTCCTCGACTACGAGGTCGAGCTGGCGGTGGTGATCGGCAAGGCTGGCCGCGACATCCCCAAGGACCGCGCCTACGAGCACGTGTTCGGCTACACCATCGCCAACGACGTCACCGCCCGCGACCTGCAGCGCCGGCACGAGCAGTGGTTCAAGGGCAAGTCGCTGGACACCTCCCTGCCGCTCGGCCCCTGGATCGTCGACGCCGCCGAGATCGGCGACCCGACCACGCTGGAGCTCAGCCTCACGGTGAACGGCCAGGAGCGCCAACGCGCCAAGGCCTCGATGATGATCTTCGACATCCCGACCATCATCGCCTCGCTGTCCGCCGGCATGACGCTGGAGCCCGGCGACATCATCGCCACCGGCACCCCCTCGGGCGTCGGCTACGCCATGACCCCGCCCCAGGGCCTGAAGGACGGCGACGTGGTGGTGGCCCGCATCGACCGGATCGGCGAGCTGGAGAGCCCGATCAAGGCGGTGTGAGGCCGAGCTTCCGCTCTGTCTCACGGGCGGCGTCCTGGCGCTCGCGCGTCTTCTCGGCCGCCGCGGCCCTGGCCGCGAGCTTCTTCTGGCGACTGTAAGAAACACCCTCGCCCTGCGTCTAATCGGGATAGCCGGACGGTGGGGGTGGGCAGGTTGGCCGAGGCCGAAGACCAGGAGACGCGCTACCGGGACGCCGTGGGCCGCTACGGCGCGGCGATCGAACGGCTGGCCCGCGCCTGCGAGGCCGACCCGGACGAGCGGCGAGACCTGGTCCAGGACATCCACGTGGCCCTCTGGCGCAGCTTCGCCGGCTTCGACGGCCGCTGCGCGATCGGCACCTGGACCTGGCGGGTGGCCCACAACGCCGCCGCCTCGCACGTCGGCCGCCGCCGCCGGCGCCCGGCCCAGCGCCTGGCCACGCTGGAGGAGCTGGAGACCACCGCCGGCGGCGCCGATCCCGAGGCCGCGGCCGGCGAAAGCCAGGTGCTGGACCGGCTGAACGGGCTGATCCAGGCGCTGGGGCCGCCCGACCGGCAGGTGATGCTGCTCTACCTCGAGGATCTGCCCGCCGCCGAGATCGCCGAGATCACCGGCCTGACGCCCGGCGCCGTGGCCGTGAAGATCCACCGGCTGAAGGCGCTGCTGGCCCACAGATTCCACCAGGGAGGCCCCGAATGAGCGACCCCGCCTCTCCGAACGATCCCCTGAAGGCCGCCTGGCTTTCCCAACCCGTGGAGCTGACGCAGATGACCGCGATCGACCTCGCCAGATCGTCCGCCGGATTCGAGCGGAAGGTGCGCCGGCGCAACCTGATGGAATATGTCGCCGGCGGCTTCGCGGCCGCCGCCTTCGCCGCGATGGGCGTGTTCAGCCATCAGAACTGGACGACCCGCGCCGGCGACGTGGCGATCATCCTGGGCCTGGCCGTCATGCTCTGGCAGCTGCACCGGCGGGGCAGTCCGGCCCGAACCCCCGCCGGCGGCACGACCGAAAGCCTGCTCGGG
>JANWHQ010000092.1 GCA_025450315.1 Caulobacteraceae bacterium | reverse complement strand
TGGAAGCGCGCCGACGCCTGGGGCGCGTTCCAGCGCCTGGGGGCCGCCGCGCTGGCGGACGCGATCGGCGCGGTCGCGGAGCTGTCGCAGAAGTCGCCCCATAGCGTCCCCGCGGCGCTGGGCGTCGCCTTCGGGGTCTGGCTGGTGGCCGGCGCCCTGGTGGAGCTGGTCGAGCGCGTGCGCCTCGGCCGCGCCCCGGCCGCCGAGGTCGGACGGCGGCTCAAGGGCCTGCCGCGCGGCGCCTGGGGCATGACCCTGGCCCATGCGGGCCTCGGCCTGTTCGTGCTGGGGGCCTCGTTCGAGACCACCTTCAAGCTCGACGTCGCCCAGAGCCTGAGCCTCGGCCAGGCCGAACCGCTGGGCGCCTACAGCCTCCGGCTGGACCGCGTGGGCGCCGTGCAGGGCCCCAACTACGACGCCGAGCGCGCCCGGGTGACGGTCAGCCACGCCGGCAAGCCCTTCTGCCTGGCCTCGCCCGAGCGGCGCGTCTACGAGCCGGGCGGCCAGAACACCTCGGACGTGGCGATCTGCCAGCGGGGCCTGGACGACCTCTATGTGGTGATCGGCGACCGCCGCCCGCGGGCGGGCGGGGCCCAGGCCTGGGTGGTGCGCGGCTTCTTCAATCCCTGGGCGCGGCTGATCTTCTTCGGACCGATCATCATGGCCCTGGGCGGACTGGTCTCGCTGTCCGACCGCCGGCTGAGGTTCGCCCTGGCGCGCCGCGCGGCGCCGGCGGGGACGCCCGCGCTCGAGCCCGCCGAATGAGACGGCTGAGCCTGGCCGGGCTGGTCGCCGCGGCGGTGGTCTGCTCGGCCGGCGCCTCCGATCCGGGCGACCGGCTGCAGAACCCGGCCCAGGAGGCCAGGGCCGAGCATCTGTTCACCCAGCTGCGCTGCGTCGTGTGCCAGAACGAGTCCATCGACGACTCCGAGGCCGACCTCGCCCGCGATCTGCGCCAGATCGTGCGCCAGCAGGTTGCGCAGGGGCGCAGCGACTCCCAGATCAAGTCCTTCCTGGTCGCCCGCTACGGCGAGTTCATCCTGTTGAAGCCGAAGTTCTCGGCCGGGAATTCGGTGCTTTGGCTGGCGCCGCTCTTGATCGTTCTTTGCGGCGGCGCGTTCTTTGCTGTGCGGTCCAGGGGCGGGACGCCGCTGGAGCCCGCCCTGACGCCGGAGGAGGAGTCGAAGTTGGGCGCATTGCAGGCAGACGCCGGCGATCGCGCCTCGGCCGTGGCGGCAGGGACACAGGGTCCCGGCCATCTCGGAAAGGCGAGTTGAGGACCATTGCAGGTTTCGGCATGGCGGCCATCAAGTGTCCGCCAGGGCCTGGTGCGTGACAGGACGAGGACGGGTAGCAGATGGCTGTCTCGAAGACCGGTTATGTGGTGGGCGCGCTCGTGGGCGCGGGCATTGCGGCCGCGGCGCTGGCGGGCTCCAGCCTGCATTGGCCGCCGCCCGACTCCAGCCAGAGGCCGGAGCTGATCAAGGCGTCCACCGCGCCGATGTTCGCCCCGCCGCCCGGCGCGCCCCTGTCGTTCGCCGACATCTTCGCGAAGGTCTCCCCGGCCGTGGTCTCCATCGACGTGACCACCAAGGTCGACGCCAAGTCCCTCCGCTCGATCCCGGGCTTCGAGAACTTCCCCTTCGACCTGACGCCCAAGGGCCGCAAGGCGCCGGGCGGACAGCCGGGCCAGGGCGGCGATGACGACGAGGACGGCGGCGGCGCGGCGCCCCAGGCCATGTCGTCCGGCTCGGGCTTCTTCATCTCGGCCGACGGCTACATCCTGACCAACAACCACGTCGTCGAGAACGCCAGCGACATCAAGGTGACCCTGCCGGGCAAGGACCAGCGCCAGCTCGAGGCCACCATCATCGGCCGCGACGAGGCCACCGACCTGGCGGTGATCAAGGTCGAGGGCCACGACTATCCCTTCGTCAGCTTCGAGAATTCCGCCAAGCCGCGGGTCGGCGACTGGGTGATCGCGGTCGGCAACCCCTTCGGCCTGGGCGGCACGGCCACGGCCGGCATCGTCTCGGCCTACGGCCGCGACATCGGCGAGGGGCCCTTCGTCGACTACATTCAGATCGACGCGCCCATCAACCGGGGCAACTCCGGCGGCCCCACCTTCGACGTCTACGGACGGGTGATCGGGGTCAACACCGCCATCTATTCGCCCTCGGGGGGCTCGGTGGGCATCGGCTTCGACATCCCCGCCGACGTGGCCGCCTCGGTGGCCCGCCAGCTGATCTCGGGCGGCAAGGTGACCCGGGGCTACATGGGCGCGGTGATCCAGAACGTGACGCCCGAGATCGCCGACAGCCTCGGCATCGTCGGCAAGAAGGGCGCGATCGTCAGCGACCTCACCCCCGGCGGCCCGGCCGATCGGGCGGGCCTGCAGCCCGGCGACGTGGTGCTGGCCCTCGACGGCAAGCCGGTGGCCAGCTCCACCGAGCTGACCCGCATGGTCGGCGAGACCCGCAGCGGCGACGTCATGCACCTGCAGGTGCTGCGCGCCGGCCACCAGCTGGTGGTCGACGTCCGTTCCGGCGTGCGGCCCTCCGAACAGGAGTTGGCCAAGGCCGACGGCGACAACGACCAGGACCAGAACGGCGGCGCGCCCTCGGCGCCCGTCGCCCCGCGTCCCAGCGCGCTGGGCATGAGCTACGGCCCGCTCGACGATGGCGCCCGCCGCCGCTACGGCATCCCCGCCGACGTCAAGGGCGTGGTGGTCGAAAGCGTGCAGCCCACCTCCGACGCCGGGGACAAGGGGCTGAAGCGCGGCGACGTGATCGTGCAGGTGTTCGACAAGCCGATGGTCCAGCCCGCCGACGTCCCCGCGGCCGTCGCCGAGGCCAAGAAGGCGGGCCGCACCAGCGTGCTGCTGCGGATCCACCGCGCCGGCCGCAACATCTTCGTCCCGATCAAGATCGAACCTTAGAGCCCGCTCTAATCGGCCTTGACAGGGCGCGGTTTAGGCCGCGCCCTTACGGGTTCGGATGGGGGGGTCGACGTGCACATTCTGATTGTCGAAGACGACGTCCAGGCGGCCGAGGCCATGGCCCGCGGTCTCGGGGAGGCCGGCCACGACTGCCGGATCGCCGCCGACGGCGCCCTGGGCCTGGACGCCGCCCGCCAGGACCGCTTCGACGTCATGGTGGTGGACCGCATGATGCCGCGCATGGATGGGCTCTCGATGATCGAGGCCCTGCGCCGCGACGGCGACCGCACGCCGGTGCTGGTGCTGTCGGCCCTGGGCGAGATCGACGACCGGGTGGCGGGGCTGAAGGCCGGCGGCGACGACTATCTGGTCAAGCCCTACGCCTTCGCCGAGCTCAGCGCCCGGGTCGAGGCCCTGGCCCGCCGCCATGAGACCGGCTCGGTGCAGACCGTGCTGAAGGTCGGCGACCTGGAGATGGACCTGATCCACCGCCGGGTGGTGCGCCAGGGCAGGGAGATCGACCTGCAGCCGCGCGAGTTCCAGCTCCTGGAGTTCATGATGCGCCACGCCGGCCAGTCGGTGACCCGCACCATGCTGCTGGAGAAGGTCTGGGAATATCACTTCGACCCCCAGACCAACGTCATCGACGTCCACGTCTCGCGGCTGCGGTCGAAGATCGACAAGGGCTTCGACCGCCCGATGCTGCAGACCGTCCGCGGCGCCGGCTACCGCCTGGACGCCTAGGCCCGATGAGGGCGCGCGCGCCATGAGGCTCCCCGCCCCGTTCCGCACCACTCCGTTCCGCCTGACGCTGATGTTCCTGGCGGTGTTCCTGTTCGCGGCCGCGGCGCTGCTCATCTACATCTACGCCGTCACCGCCGGGGAGGTGACCCGCCGGGCCGACCAGGAGATCGCCGCCGAGATGCGGTCGCTGGAGACCGTCTATCGCCAGGGCGGGATCAACGCGCTGAACCAGGAGCTGATCGAACGCACCGCCGACCAGCGGCCGTTCCTGTACCTGCTGACCGACAGAAACGGCGTGCGGACCACCGGCACCCTGGCCGCGTCGCCCTTCGCCGCCGGCGATCGCGGCTTCAAGCAGTTCACCACCACCCAGCCCGATCCCAACGGCGCGGTGGTGCGCACCCCTGCGCGAGGCGAGCAGGTGACGCTGCCCAGCGGCGAGCGGCTGGTGGTCGGCGCCGACATCGGCCAGGCCGAGTATTTCGTGGTCAAGATCGTGCGGGCCCTGCAGGGCGCCGGCGCCCTGATGGTGCTGCTGGGCCTGGGCGGCGGCCTGCTGGTCAGCCGCAACGTCAGCCGCGCCATGGCCGGGCTGAACGCGGTGGTGGCCTCGGTGAGGGGCGGCGACCTGCACGCCCGCGCCCGGGTCCGCGGCGCCCGCGACGAGTTCGACGAGCTGGCCGAGGGCCTGAACGACATGCTCGACCGGCTGGAGCGCTCGATGGCGGGGCTGAGGCACGCCGGCGACGCCATCGCCCACGACCTGCGCTCGCCCCTGACCCGGCTTCGCGCCCGCCTGGAGGTCGCCCTGCTCGAGGTGGAGGCCGGCAAGGGCGATCCCAAGGCGGGCCTGGCCCAGGCGCTCGAGGACGCCGACGGTGTGCTGCGCACCTTCTCCGCCGTGCTGGCCATCGCCCGGCTGCAGGCCGCCGGTCCCGCGCCCGATGCCGCCACCTTCGACCCGGCCGAGCTGGCCGCGGGCGTGGCCGAGCTCTACGAGCCGCTCTGCGAGGAGAAGGGCCTGGAGTTCCGCGCCGAGCTGACCCCCCAGCTGGTCGCCCGCGGCAACCGCGAGTTCGTCGCCCAGGCCGTCGCCAACCTCCTGGACAATGCGGTCAAATATACCCCCGAGGGCGGGGCGGTGGTGCTGCGCGTCCGCAGAAGGTCCTCCGGCGAGGTGGAGTTCTCGGTCACCGACACCGGCCCGGGCGTGCCCGAGACCGAGCGGCCCAGGATCGTCCAGCGCTTCGTGCGGCTGGAGAACAGCCGCAACCTGCCGGGCGCGGGCCTCGGCCTGTCGCTGGTGGCCGCCGTCGCCGAATCCCACCGCGGCCGGCTCGAGATCGACGAGGGACCGGGCTCGGTGGGCGGCTCGGGCCCCGGCCTCAGGGTCGCGCTGGTGCTTCCCCGTCCGGCCTGAGCGCGGGCGAGACATCCGGAGGCGTTTGCGCCAAACAGGGGCCCGATGGCCCCGCCCCTCGCCGGACTTCTGACGCCCTGCGGCCCCGTGGTCGACGCGCGCGCCGCCGAGCGGGCCCGCGAGGCGCTGGCCGAGGCCGCCGGCCGGGACGGCTGGAGCGCCCTGCTGCGGGCCGCCTGGGCCGCCCTGGAGCCGGCGTTCGCCGCCTCGCCCTACCTCTCGGGCCTGGCCCGCCAGGCGCCGGACCGGCTGCGGCGGATCCTGGACGAGGCGCCCGAGGCGCGGCTGGACGCCCTGCTGGCCGAGGCCGGAGCGGCCGGGTCGGATACGGGCGATGGCGCCGCGCGCCTGCGCCGGGCCAAGGGCGACCTGCACCTCTTGACCGCCCTGGCCGATCTGGGCGGGGTCTGGGGCCTGGACCAGGTGACCTCGGCCCTCACCCGCTTCGCCGACGCGGCGGTGGACGCCGCGCTCCGCCTGACCGTGGCCGAAGCCCGGGCGCGCGGGCGGCTGGCCGGGATCCCTGAGGCGGGCGGCCAGGGCCCCCTGCCCGGCCTGTTCGTCATCGCCATGGGCAAGCACGGCGCCTTCGAGCTGAACTACTCCAGCGACATCGACATCTCGATCTTCTACGAGCCCGCGGCCCTGCCCTTGGCCGAAGGGGTCGAGCCCCAGAGCTTCGCGGTCCAGCTGACCCAGCGCCTGGCCCAGCTGCTGCAGGAGCGGACCGCCGAGGGCTATGTCTTCCGCGTCGACCTGCGCCTCCGGCCCGATCCGGCCGCCACCGCCCCCGCCGTGCCGGTCGAGGCGGCGCTGGAGTACTACGAGACCGTGGGCCAGAACTGGGAGCGGGCCGCCTTCATCAAGGCCCGCGCCTGCGCCGGCGACCGCCCCCGCGCCGCCGCCTTCCTGAAGGAGCTGGAGCCCTTCGTCTGGCGCCGCTACCTCGACTTCGCCGCCATCGCCGACATCCATTCGATCAAGCGCCAGATCCACCTGCACAAGGCCGACGAGCGGCTGAGCGCGCCGGGGCACAACCTCAAGCTCGGGGCCGGCGGCATCCGCGAGATCGAGTTCTACGTCCAGACCCAGCAGCTGATCCTGGGCGGGCGCGACGTCCGGCTCAGGTCCAACCGCACCCTGGACGCCCTGACGGCGCTCGAGGCCGCGGGCCAGGTCACCCCCGCGGCGGCCCGCGACATGGCGAGCGCCTACGCACGGCTGCGCGCCTGGGAGCACCGGGTGCAGATGGTCGGCGACGAGCAGACCCACAAGCTGCCCGAGGCCGACGAGGCCCGCCGCCGCGTGGCCGCCCTGGCCGGCTCGAGGACCCTGCGCGGCTTCGACGCCGAGGTCGCCCGCACGCTCAAGACGGTGAACCGGCGCTATGGCGAGCTGTTCCCCGAGGAAGAGCCCCTGGCCTCACGCTTCGGCAGCCTGGTGTTCACCGGCGTCGAGGACGATCCGGAGACGCTGCAGACCCTGGGCCGCATGGGCTTCTCCGATCCCGGGCGGGTGTCGCAGACCATCCGCGCCTGGCATCACGGCCGCATCAACGCCACCCGCAGCGAGCGCGGCCGCGAGCTGTTCACCCGCCTGGCGCCGCGCCTGCTCGACGCCGCCCAGGCCTCGGGCGCGCCGGACGAGGCCTTCAACCGCTTCGTCGACTTCTTCTCGGGCCTGGCGTCTGGCGTGCAGGTGCAGTCGCTGCTGCTGGCCGAGCCGCACCTGTTGGAGCTGCTGGTGCGGGTCATGGCCTATGCGCCCGAGCTCGCCCGCACCCTGGCCCGGCGGCCGGCGGTGCTGGACGCCCTGCTGGATCCCGGCTTCTTCTCGCCCTTGAAGGCCGAGGACGTCCGGCTGGTCGAGGACGCCGCCAAGGCCGCGGACGGCTTCGAGGACGCCATGGACGCCGTGCGCCGGGTGCACCGCGAACAGGCTTTCCGCGTCGGCGTGCAGGTGATGAGCGGGGTGGCCAGCGCCGAGGAGGCTGGCGGCGCCTTCGCCGAGCTGGCCGACGCCTGCATCCGCGCCCTGGCCCCGGCGGCCCTGGCCGAGATCGAGCGGCTGGCCGGCGCCTTCCCGGGCGAGCTGGCGGTGATCGCGCTGGGCAAATGCGGCTCGCGCGAGATGAGCGCGCGTTCGGACCTGGACCTGATGACCCTCTATCGGGCCTCGAGCCCCGACGCCGCCTCGGCCCTCAAGGACTGGAGCGCGGAGACCTTCTTCGGGCGCTTCACCCAGAGGCTGGTGGCGGCCCTGTCGGCGCCCACCGCCGAGGGCGGGCTCTACGAGGTCGACCTGCAGCTTCGGCCCTCCGGCACCTCGGGCCCGGTGGCCGTGAGCTTCCGCGCCTTCGAAGCCTATTACGAGCGCTCGGCCGAGACCTGGGAGCTCTTGGCCCTGACCCGGGCGCGGGTGGCCTGGGCGAGCTCGTCCGCCTTCGCCGGGGCGGCCGAGGCGGCCATCCAGGCGGCCCTGCGCCGGCCGCGCGATCCCGAGACCGCCGCCCGCGACGTGCGCGACATGCGCGCGCTGATGGAGCGCGAACGGCCCGCCTCCGGCTTCTGGGACCTGAAGCTGTCGCCGGGCGGCATGGTCGATATCGAGTTCGCCGCCCAGTACCTCCAGATCGTCAACGCCGCATCGGGGGGGCCGCTGGAGGCCCACACCGCCGCCGCCCTGGACGCCCTGGCCGCGCAGGGCCTGGCGCCGCCGCGCGAGAGCCAGGCCCTCGCCCAGGCCTGGACCCTGCAGCAGAACCTGTCGCAGCTGCTCAAGCTGGCGCTGCCCGACGCCGCCGATCCCGAGGCCGAGCCCAGGGGCTTCCGCCAGCTGCTGGCCCGCGCCGGATCGTCCCGGGATTTCCCGGGTCTGCGCCGAAAGCTGGAGCGCGCGCGCAACCAGGCCCGGCTGGCGTTTGTTTCAATCCTGAATTCTGGGCGTCTCAGGCCCGTCGTAGATCGTTGAACCCTCACCGACTGGACGGAGTTATGTGAACCATGAGGACGACCGTTGCGATCAGTCTCGCGGCCCTGACGCTGCTGGGCGCCTGCTCCAAGGGCGGCGGCAGTGGCGATCAGGCCAACAATGGCGGCGACAACGCCGGCCCCAGCGCCAGTTCCGGCGGCGGCGATGAGAAGATCACCCTGGCCCAGTTCCAGCAGCGCCAGGTCGACCGGATCATGCGCGACGACGCCAACAACGACGGCAAGGTCTCCAAGGACGAGTTCGTCGCGGCCATGAAGGCGCGGATCGCCGAGCGGCAGGCCAACGGCGGCGACGACAGCGGCGCGCCGGCGCCCGATCCGGAGGCCATCGCCAACCGGGTCTTCACCCGCATGGACACCAACGCCGACGGCTTCATCACCAAGGACGAGCTCCAGAAGTCGGCCGCGGCCCAGTTCGCCCAGCTCGACACCGACCACAAGGGCTACGTCACCCGCGACGAGATGCGGGCCCGCTTCGCCGCCCGCGGCGGCGGCGGCGGCGGCTTCGGCGGCGGTGGTCCCGGCGGTCCCGGCGGCGGGGGCGGCCAAGGCGGCGGCGACAACGGCGGCGGCGGCAACTAGGGTCTGGCCGTCAGGCCTCCTTCAGGGCGGCCGCTTCCCAGGCCTTGAACTCCGGCGTGGCCAGGAGGGCGTTGCCGTATTCGCCGGCGACGCCCGTGTCGCCATAGTCGGACAGCTTCACGCCATAGCTGCGAAAGCGCGTGGCCACGGGCGTGTAGAAGGCGTCGGCGATCGACCAGTCGCCCAGGAGGAACGGCCCGTCCTTGCCGAAGCGGCCCCGCAGCTCGCTCCACAGCTCGACGATGCGGCGGATGTTCTTGCCGGTGGCCTCGGTGAGATCGGCCTCGAGCCGCAGCGCGATATCCATCGGGCACTCGCCCCTGAGCGACGCGAAGCCCGAATGCATCTCGGCGGCCGCCGCGCGGCCCAGCGCGCGCCGGGCCATGTCCTGCGGCCAGAGGCGGGCGGCCGGCAGCTTGTCGTTCAGGTATTCGCAGATGGCCAGCGAGTCCCAGATGGTCAGCTCGCCGTCCTTCAGCACCGGAACCAGCTTCGACGGCGAACGGGCGGCGATGGCCGCCTCCGAGGTCGCCGCCTCGCGCAGCGGGATCACCGTCAGGGTGAAGTCCGCGCCCGAGCGCTTCAGCGCCAGCCAGGCCCTGAGCGACCAGGTCGACCACTTGCGCGTGCCGATGACGAGTTCCATGCCGGGTTTCCTTCAAGAGCCTTTCGCGCCCGATAAGGCGCGCCCGTCCCCGCCGCAAGAAAGCCCGGCGGAGCCGGCCGTTCCCGGCGCGCGGCTTGACAGGTCCCGCCCCGGTTCCCATTCACCGCCCATGATCTCCCGCTACGCCCGCGCCGAGGCCGCCGCGATCTGGTCGCCGCAGACCAGGTTCCGCATCATGTTCGAGATCGAGGCCCACGCCGCCGAGGCCATGGCCGAGATCGGGACCATCCCCACGCTGGCCGCCCGCACCATCTGGGAGAAGGGCAAGGACGCGATCTGGGACGTCGACCGCATCGACGAGATCGAGGCGGTCACCAAGCACGACGTCATCGCCTTTTTGACCCACGTGGCCGAGATCGTCGGGCCCGAGGCCAGGTTCCTGCACCAGGGCATGACCTCGTCCGACGTGCTGGACACCTGCTTCAGCGTGCAGCTGGCCCAGGCCACCGACCTGCTGATCGGCGGGGTCGACCTGGTGCTGGGGGCCCTGAAGCGGCGGGCGCTCGAGCACAGGCTGACGCCGGTGGTCGGCCGCAGCCACGGCATCCACGCCGAGCCCACCACCTTCGGCGTCAAGCGGGCCGGCCATCACGCCGAGTTCCAGCGCGCCCGCGAACGGCTGTTGCGCGCGCGCGAGGAGATCGCCGTCTGCGCCATCTCCGGCGCCGTGGGCGCCTTCGCCAACGTCGATCCGCGGGTGGAGGCCTATGTCGCCGACAAGATGGGCCTGAAGGTCGAGCCGGTCTCGACCCAGGTGATCCCGCGCGACCGCCACGCCGCCTATTTCGCCGCCCTGGCCGTGGTCGCCTCCTCCATCGAGCGGCTGGCGGTGGAGATCCGCCACCTGCAGCGCACCGAGGTGCTGGAGGCGGAAGAGCCGTTCGATCCGGGCCAGAAGGGCTCCTCGGCCATGCCGCATAAGAGGAACCCGATCCTCACCGAGAACCTGACGGGCCTGGCCCGGCTGGTCCGCTCGGCGGTGATCCCGGCGCTGGAGGACGTGGCGCTGTGGCACGAGCGCGACATCAGCCACTCGTCGGTCGAGCGCGGCATCGGGCCGGACGCCACCGTGCACCTGGACTTCGCCCTGCGCCGGCTGGCCAGCGTGGTCGAGCGGCTGGTGGTCTATCCCGAGAACATGCGCCGCAACCTCGACCGGCTGGGCGGGCTGGTGCATTCCCAGCGCGTGCTCCTGGCCCTGACCCAGAAGGGCGTCAGCCGCGAGGACGCCTATGCCGCGGTCCAGCGCAACGCCATGAAGGTCTGGCGCGAGGACGGCCGGTTCATCGACCTTCTGAAGGCCGATCCCGACGTGCGGCCGCACCTCAGCGACGCCGAGCTCGCCGAGCTGTTCGACGACGCCTACCATTTCAAGCACGTGGACACGATCTTCGAGCGGGTGTTCGGTCCCGGCGCGGCCACGGGGGCGGCCCGGGCGCCACGATAGGCGACGGCTCCGCCGGCCCTGCCCGACGAGGTCGATGTCTGATCGTCGGCTGCGGACCGGCCGGACTGACCCTGGCGGCCCAGATGGCGGCCTTCCCGGACGTCACCACCCGCATCGTCGAGCAGAAGCCCGGCCGCCTGGTGCTCGGCCAGGCCGACGGCGTCGCCTGCCGCACCATGGAGATGTTCGAGGCCTTCGGCTTCAGCGAGCGCGTGCTGAAGGAGGCCTATTGGGTCAACGAGACCTCATTCTGGAGGCCCGACGACGCCCGGCGCGGAAGCATCACGCGCAGCGGCCGGATCCAGGACACCGAGGACGGCCTCTCGGAGTTCCCGCACGTGATCCTGAACCAGGCGCGGGTGCATGACTTCTACCTGGACGTGATGCGGGGCGGTCCCGCGCCGCTGGAGCCGGACTATTCGCGGCGGCTGCTGGACCTGGCGATCGCGCCGCCCGGGGCCGACGGACCGGTCAGCCACCCCGTGACGGTCACGCTCGAGCGGACCGATTTGGCGCTTCAGGGCCAGCTGGAGACCGTCCGGGCGCGTTATGTCGTGGGCTGCGACGGCGCGCGCAGCACGGTGCGCGGGGCGCTTGGACGCGCGCTGCACGGCGACTCGGCCAACCAGGCCTGGGGCGTGATGGACGTCCTGGCCGTCACCGACTTCCCCGACATCCGCCTGAAGGCGACGATCCATTCCGCCCACGACGGCGCGGTGCTGATCATCCCCCGGGAAGGCGGCTATCTGGTCCGGATCTATGTCGAGCTCGACAAGCTGGCCGACAACGAGCGGATCTCCAGCCGCAACGTCACCGCCGAGCGCCTGATCGCGACGGCCCGGCGGGTGCTGCATCCCTACACCCTCGAGGTGAAGGAGGTCGCCTGGTGGTCGGTCTACGAGATCGGCCAGAGGCTCTGCGACAAGTTCGACGACACGCCCGAAGGCGCGGCGGGCGCCCGCGATCCGTGCGTGTTCATCGCCGGCGACGCCTGCCACACCCACAGCCCCAAGGCCGGCCAGGGCATGAACGTCTCCATCCAGGACAGCTTCAACCTGGGCTGGAAGCTGGCAGGGGTCCTGCGCGGCCGGTGCCGGCCCTGCATCCTGCACACCTACTCGGCCGAGCGGCGGGCGGTGGCCCAGGAGCTGATCGACTTCGACCGCAAGTGGGCGAAGATGTTCAGCGCCCCGCCGAAGGCCCCGGCGACGCCGACGGCGAGGGCGTCGATCCGGCGGAGTTCCAGAGCTACTTCGTCCAGCAGGGGCGTTTCACCGCCGGCACGGCGACCCGATACCACCCCTCGATCATCTCGGCCGAGCCGAAGCATCAGCACCTGGCCGAGGGCTTCACGATCGGGATGCGCTTCCATTCCGCGCCGGTCGTCCGCCTGGCGGACGCCAGGCCGGTCCAGCTCGGCCACACGGTCAAGGCGGACGGACGCTGGCGCCTGTTCGCCTTCGCCGACGCGGTGGACCCCGCCGCCCCGGGCAGCCGCCTGAGGGCGCTGGGCGAATTCCTCGCGGGCTCGCCGGATTCGCCGGTCGGGAAGCACACCCCGGCAGGGTCCGACATCGATTCGGTGATCGACGCGCGGGCCGTGCTGCAGCAGCCCCACCACACCCTCGCCGTCGAGGCGATGCCGGCCTTCTTCCTGCCGCGGAAGGGCCGTTGCGGGCTGGTGGACTACGAGAAGCTGTTCTGCCCCGACCCGAAGGCCGGCGACATCTTCGACATGAGGAGCGTCGATCGAGGCGGCTGCATCGTCGTGGTGCGCCCCGATCAGTTCGTCGCCCATGTGCTGGCCCTGGACGCCCACGCCGAGCTCGCCGCCTTCTTCGACGGCTTCATGCCTGGCTAGCCAGAGTGCGTTCCGAAAAGTGGGAACCGGTTTTCGGAACAGAACGCGCGTAAATGCAAAGATCCAGAGCGCGTTCCGAAAAGTGGGAACCGGTTTTCGGAACAGAACGCGCGTAGATGCAAAGATCTAGAGCGGCTTCAGCATCCGCACCATCAGGCCCGAGGCGTCCTCGCGGGCCTTGGCGAACTCGTAGGGGAAGAAGCCGGCGCGCTCGTAGGCGGCCTTGGCGTCCTCGTTGGAGCCGTAGACGTTCAGCGTCAGCCGCTGGGCCCGCCGCTCGCGGGCCAGATGGGCCGCGCCGCGCAGCAGCTGGCCCGACAGCCCCTCGCCCCGCCACAGGGGCGAGATGGCCACCCGGATCAGGTGCGCGCGCCGCTCGCGCTCGTGGAACCTCAGGCCGAAGACGCCGATCGGCCGGTCCTGGGCGTCGATCATGGCGTAGTGCTCGGGCGAGGGGGCCAGGAACTGCGCCGCCAGCCAGTCGGCCCCCAAGGGATCGGGAACCTGCAGCCCGCCCCACTTCATCGCCGCCTGCCGGTCGGCGAACCAGAACACCACGTCGGTGGCGTCGTCCTCGCGCGCGCGCCGGATCTTCGGGGCGGCGATCTGGTGCGGATGGAGCTGAGCGTTCACGACAGAGACTCGCCTGTGCTTCCCAGGGAGCTTGGAACGCCTGTGGGCCGCGTCAACCGTCCAGCGCCAAAGAAAGCGGCGAAAGCGGCTCTACGCCCCGGACTTGATCTGCTCGCGGGCCAGGGCCATCAGCTCGGCCATCTTCATGCGCACGTCGGCCTCGGTGACCTGGACGCCGGCGCCCTTGAGGTCCTCGAACACCTTGCGCAGCACATCTTCGTCGTCGTGGCGGACCACCTCGGACTTGGCCACCGCGCGGGCGTAGTCCTCCAGATGGCCCTGCTCCAGGCCCATCAGCTCGCCGCCCCACAGGCCGAGCAGGCGGTTGCGCCGCGCCGCCGCCTTGAAGTCCTCATCTTGATCGTGCGCGAACTTGGCCTCGAAGCCGTGCTCGCGGTCGTCGAAAGTTGTCATGACCGAAACGCTTTCCCCAGCCGCGTGCAATAGCCCGCCCCCCGGCGCCGATCAATGCGACGTCGGGAAGCTGACTCAGACATCCACCACGTCGTGGAAGCGGCCGTAGTCGACGGTCCTGCGGCCGCCCTCGCCGAAGGAGAGGATATCGGCGAACCGCTTGTCCCAGACCACCTCGCTGGAGTCGTAAGAATGCCGGGCATGCACGCGCTGGGCGTAGCGGTCGTCGGCGCCGCTCAGCACCACGATGATCTCGGCGTGCTGGGCGGTCAGGCTCTGGTGGGTGGCGGCCCTGAGCGGGCTCGACTCGTCGATGGGATGCATGATCGTCCAGGTCAGGGCGAACAGGGGCGAGCGCGAGCGGGCGACCTTCAGCTCCTCGAACCGGCGGAACTGGATGCCCTCGGGCGTCTCGGCGTCGCGGGCGAGGCTGACCATGACCTCCGCCTCCAGGATGTGGTTGGCGCGGCGGTTGGCGGCCCGGAACATCAGGGTCGGGACGCCCTCGAACTCGTGGATCACCGCCACCTGGCTGAAGGTCACGCGCGAGACCGGCCTCGAGACGCGGGCGAACACCAGCCCGGTGGTCACCGCCACATAGACGAGGCCCACGAAGGTCTCGAGGGTCATCAGGAGGTTGGCGGGGACGCTCTGGGGGTACCAGTGGCCGTAGCCGATGGTGCCGAAGGTCTCCACGCTGAAGAAGAAGGCGCTCGGGAAGTCGCCGGGCGCCATGGCGGCGATCCCGTTCGGGTCGAGCAGATACAGGCCCGCGAAGGTCAGGTTCAGCACCAGGAAGGCGGCGCCCATCAGCGCCAGGACCCCCAGCAGCGGCAGCGCCAGCACCCGATGGTAGATGTCGGCGAAGGGCGAGGACTGGCGGCCCACCACGATCGGGCCCCGCTCGCCGCGGCGCTCGATGATCATCGGATAGCGCGGGGGTGTCGGCCCGGGCTCTGGTGCTTGCGAGCTCATCGCCTCTCCATGCCCCGCCGGGCGCTTGCGGCCAAGTCGCCGCCGCCCGCAGGACGCGTTTGCGCGGGGGCGGTCATTCCGCTAGGTTCCGGCCGCCCTATCTATACTGCGCGCCCGAGTCGGAAGCCTTGGTTCTGAGGGCCCACGGGGAGCGCCCATCCCAGGTTTCGGGGCAGGCAAAAAGCCATGACGACCCGCCGCAAGAAGATCTACGAGGGCAAGGCCAAGATCCTCTACGAGGGACCTGAGCCCGGCACGCTGATCCAGTACTTCAAGGACGACGCCACCGCCTTCAACGCCCAGAAAAAGGCGGTGCTGGAGGGCAAGGGCGTCATCAACAACCGCATCTCCGAATACATCATGACGCGGTTGAACTCGATCGGGGTGCAGAACCATTTCATCCGCCGCCTGAACCTGCGCGAGCAGCTGATCAAGGAGGTGGAGATCATCCCGCTGGAGGTGGTCTGCCGCAACGTGGCGGCGGGCTCCTTGTCCCAGCGCTTCGGCCTGCCGGAAGGCCAGCCCCTGCCCCGCTCGATCATCGAGTTCTACTACAAGGACGACAAGCTGGGAGACCCCCTGGTCTCCGAAGAGCACATCACCGCCTTCAACTGGGCCTCGACCCAGGAAATCGACGACATGCTGGCGATGACGCTGCGCGTGAACGACTTCCTCACCGGCCTGTTCGGCGCCGTCGGCATCACCCTGGTGGATTTCAAGATCGAATACGGCCGGGTGTGGGAGAACGACTATGCCCGCGTGCTGCTGGCCGACGAGATCAGCCCCGATTCCTGCCGGCTGTGGGATTCGGCCACCAACGAGAAGCTCGACAAGGACCGCTTCCGCCGCGACCTCGGCGGGGTGATCGAGAGCTACACCGAGGTGGCGCGCCGGCTCGGAATCATGAAGGAGATGCCCCGGGTGATCGAGGGCGGCGCGGCTTGACGCACCCTCCCGCCACCGCCAGGCGGCCGTGCGGGATCCAGACGTGAGAGAGTCGTGAGAGCGAAAGTCCATGTGTTCCTGAAGCCCGGCGTCCTGGACGTCCAGGGCAAGGCCATCGAAGGCGCCCTGCACAGCCTGGGCTTCGGCGACGCCGCCAACGTCCGGGTCGGCAAGACCATCGAGCTGGACGTGAAGGGCGAGGACGCCGCCGCCGCCACGGCCGAGGCGACGCGGATGGCCGAGCAGCTGCTCGCCAACACCGTGATCGAGAGCTACCGCGTGGAGGTGGGGTGACCAAGGCCGCCGTCGTCGTTTTCCCCGGCTCCAACTGCGACCGCGACTGCAGGGTCGCCATCGAGCGGTCCACCGGCGCCAAGGTCGAGATGGTCTGGCACGCCGAGACCGAGCTGCCCCAGGGCCTGGACCTGATCGTGCTGCCCGGCGGCTTCTCCTATGGCGACTACCTGCGCTGCGGCGCCATGGCCGCCCATTCGCCGGTGATGGCCGAGGTCAGGAAGGCCGCCGACCGGGGCGTGGCCGTGGCCGGGATCTGCAACGGCTTCCAGGTGCTGTGCGAAGCGCACATGCTGCCGGGCGCGCTGCTGCGCAACGCCTCGCTCAAATACATCTGCAAGCCGGTGGCGCTGGAAGTCGCCAACGGCCAGACGCGCTTCACCGCCGGCTACCAGGGCCGGCGCGAGGTGAAGATGACGGTGGGCAACGGCGAGGGGAACTTCTTCGCCGACCAGGCCACGCTGGAGCGCCTCGAGGGCGAGGGGCAGGTGGTGTTCCGCTATGTGGAGAACCCCAACGGCTCGGTCGCCGGCATCGCCGGCATCGTCAACGACCGGGGCAACGTGCTGGGTATGATGCCCCACCCCGACCGCGCCTTCGAGGCCGAGCTGGGCTCCAGCGACGGCGCGGTGCTGTTCCAGAGCGTGCTGGCCAGCGCCTGATGGCCTCGGACGGCCCCGGACGGCTTGAGTCCGGCGAGCCCAGCGCCACCGCCATGGGCGTGGCCGTCCGCCGGGCCGCCCACCAGCTGTTCGACGATCCCAAGGTGTTCGACGATCCCCTGGCGACCCGCATCATCGGCGAGGCGGCGCTGGAGCGGCTGAAGGGCGAGGGCGAGCGGCATCGGCGCCCGTTCAACCTCGCCCTCAGGGCCCACGTCGTCGCCCGCAGCCGCTATGCCGAGGACCGGCTGGGCCAAGCCTACGCCCGCGGCGTGCGCCAGTACCTGGTGCTGGGCGCGGGACTGGACACCTTCGGCTGGCGCAACCCGCTCCCGGACCTCAGGGTGTTCGAGATCGACCATCCCTCGACCCAGGCCTGGAAGCTGCGGCGCCTGCAGGCGGCCGGGGTGGACCCGCCCGCCAGCCTGGCCTTCGCCCCGGTCGATTTCCAGACCCAGACCCTGGCCGAGGGCCTCGCCGCGGCCGGCGTCGACGCCCTGCGCCCGGCCTTCGTCTCCTGGCTGGGCGTCAGCATGTACCTGGCCGAGGATGCGGCCCTGCGCACCCTGGGCGAGCTCGGGGCCCTGCCGGCCGGCAGCGAGACGGTGTTCGACTTCGCCGTGCCGCCCCGGACGCTGGCGCCCCTCGCGCGGATGGCCCGCGAGGCCCTGGCCGCCCGGGTCGCAGCGGCGGGCGAGCCCTTCCTCTCGTCGTTCGATCCCGAGGCGCTGCCGGCGCGCCTCGTGGCGCGGGGCTTCACCGACGTGGAGATCCTGGACGGCGCGGCCCTGAACCGCGCCTATTTCGATGGCCGCCGCGACGGCCTCAGGATCGCCGGCGCGAGCCGGATCGCCCGCGCCAGGGTCTGAACCCCGTCAGCGGTGCTCGATGGCCTTGATCGCGTCCATGGTGTTGGTGACGTGCTTGGAGGGATCCAGGCTCGTGTACTCGTAGGCCACCTTGCCGTCCTGGGCGATCACATAGGAGGTCCGGTTGGAGACTTCCTTGGGGCCGAACTTCAGGGCGGCGTCATAGGCGTTGGTGATGTGGCCATCGCCGTCGGCGGCCACCGGGAACTTCGAGCGGCACTCCGAGACCGAGAACCTGTTCAGCTTCTCGATGTCGTCGCGCGACACGCCGATGACGGTGGCGTGCAGCTTGTGGAAGTCGTCCATGGCGTCGGCGAACTCGTGCGCCTCCAGGGTGCAGCCGGGGGTGAAGGCGGCCGGATAGAAGTAGAGCACCACCGGCCCCTTCTTCAGGGCGTCCTTCATGGAGAAGGTGAACACCTTGCCGCCCATCGAGGCCTGGGCGGTGAAATCGGGGGCCTTGTCGCCCGCCTTCAGCGCGGCGAACGCCGGCGCGGCGGCCAGACAGCTCAGCGCCACCAGGCCCGTCAGCAATCTTTTCATCGAGCAGTCTCCCCAGGGGCGGCGCTCGCGCGCCTGCCCGATCATTTGGCCCTACGCCCATTCTAGCGCCCCGGCGAGGTCCCGCCAAACGCCGGCGGGACCGAGGCCCGGCCGGTGGTCTATCCGGCGGCGGGAGGTTAAGGTTCAATCGCGCGCCGGGCCGCCGGCCGGGGTCACGGGCGGAGTGGGATCTGATGAGCGCGCCGGACGCAGCGGCCAGCCTCGAGGATGCGCCGCCGCGCGCCCTGCCCCGGATCGACTACGGGGCCCATCCCGCCTACGGCGGCATGTTCGAGCCCGCCAAATGGCTGCGCAGGCACGCGCAGGCCACGCTGGAGCCGATCCTGGAGGAGGTGCGGCGCGGCGACCGCGAGCGCCTCTCGGCCTTCGGCCGCGCGCGCGGCCAGGGCACCGGGATCTCGCGCGAGCTCGCCGCCCAGGGCTTCAGCCTGCGCCAGCTGGAGCCGCGCGCGCTGGAGCCCTTGAGCCGCGCCGCCGCGCCCCTGGTCCGGATCATCCGCGCGCGGCTGGACGAGCTGGCCGCCGCCGGCCTGCCGCTCAGCTTCAAGGCGGCCCAGGAAGTCGTCGACCGGGCGGTCCATCCGGAGCTCTGGACGCTGGCGGAGGACGCCATGCGCGAGGCGGGGCTGTTCGAGGCGGCGATGGACTACGCCGGCGCCCCCGGGGCCAAGCTGAAGTCGGCCGCCGTCATGGTGAACCGGCCGGGCCAGGCCTGGTGCACCGACATCTTCCGGGGCGGCGACTTCGAGACCCCGCCGACGGTGGGCTTCCACATCGACTCCGTCGTCTTCAGCGGCCTCAAGCTGGTGCTCTATCTCAACGACGTGGACGCGGACCAGGGACCGTTCGGGGTCATCCCCGCCAGCCACCTGTGGGAGCCCGAGAGCGACGGCCGCGCCATCCGGCGCGCCTTCGACCGCTGGCCCTACCTCTCGCGCGGGCCGAACGAGCGGCGCGCGCTGGTGTCCCTGCCGCCGGAGCTGCAGCTCAAGGCGGAGTTCGGCGGCGACATGCCGCCGGAGGCGCCCGAGACCCTGGACCTCGTGGCCCGCGAACATGTGGCGACCGGTCCGCGCGGGCAGCTGAACGCCTTCGTTCCCGAGGCGATCCACCGCGGCGGCATCACGCGCGCCGGAGAGCGCCAGGTGATGCTGCTGAGCATCGCCGCCCGGCGGGCCGTCGTGCGCGCGCCCGAGAGGGGAGCCGGCGAGCCGTGAGATCCGAGCCCGGGCTTTCCAAGTCCGCCAGCCTCGCGCGCCTGAGGGACGCGGGGCTTTCGCCCAGGACCGTGTTCGACGTCGGCGTGGCCACCGGGACGCCCGATCTCTACGGCGTGTTCGAGGACGTGCGCTATGCGCTGATCGAGCCCCTGCTGGAGTCCAAGCCGTTCATGGACCGGCTGGTCGAGGCCCATCCGGGCTCGGTGGCCATCCACGCGGCGGCCGGCGCCGCGGCCGGCGAGGCCACGATCGTGGTGCCCAGCAACCTCAGCGGCTCCTCCTTTTTGCTGAAGCCCAAGAGCGGCGTCCAGCGGACCGTGCCGGTGGTGACGCTGGACGAGGTGGCCCGGGCGCATGCCCTGCCGGGCCCCTATCTGCTGAAGCTGGACGTCCAGGGCTACGAGCTGGAGGTCCTCGCCGGCGCCGAGCAGGTGCTCGCCCAGACCGGGGCCCTCATCGCCGAGGTCTCGCTGTGGAGCGACCGCAAGGGCCTGGGCATGGCCCAGCTGCTGCCGATGCTGACCTGGCTGGGCGAGCGGGGACTGGTGCTCTACGACATCGCCGCCATCGTCCGGCGCGACTTCGACGACGCGATCACCGAGATGGACCTGGTGTTCGTGCCGGCCGCCAGCCCGCTGCGCGCCGACAGCCGCTACAAGCGGACCGGCGAGCTCGAGAGCTCGATCGCCAAGCGCCGCCGCAGCTTCGGACTGGAATAGCCCCGCCCCCCGCCGCGGTTGCATCCGCCGTCCGTCCGCTCTATATCGACACCTGTCTAATTAGATGCAGGTCGAAGTCATGCCCGAAGCCGACGTCCAGGCCCTGCTCGCCTTCTTCAAGGCCATGGCCAACGAGAGCCGCCTCAGGATCGTGGGCCTGCTGGCCGAGCGCGAGCGCAGCGTCCAGGACCTGGCCCAGCGCCTGGGCCTGAAGGAGCCGACCGTCTCCCATCACCTGGCGGTGCTGAAGGAGCTGGGGGTGGTGACCTCGCGCCCCGAGGGCGTGGTGCGCTGGCACGCGCTGAAGCCGGACGCCATCGCCGACATCGCCAGGTCGATGTTCGAGGCCCGCGACATGGCCGCCCTGGTGGCGCCGGTGCCGTCCAAGGACGACCGCGACGTCGCCCCCTTCCTCAAGCCCGACGGGTCCCTGACCCGCCTGCCCGCCAGCCGCCGCAAGCGCTGGCTGCTCTGGCGGCGCGTCGTCCAGGACTTCGAGCCCGGCCGACGCTACCCCGAGGCCGAGGTCAACGAGATCCTCCAGCGCCGCCACTGGGACAGCGCCACCATCCGCCGCGAGATGATCGGCTGGCGCATGCTGGCCCGCGAGGGCGGGGTCTACTGGCGGCTGCCAGAGGAGGGCTGGCTGGCGCCGTGAGGGGGCTTGAACGGGGCCGTTTCGCGCCGTAGCTGTCCGCGCCATCGACCGTAACGGAGGATACCGTCATGCCGCAGAAGACCCTGTTCGCCGCCGCCGCCGGACTCGCCGCGCTCGCCCTCGCCGGGGCCGCCGCCGCCCAGCCGGCCGCCGCAACCAGCTGGAACGGCCCCTATGTCGGGCTGCTGGCCGGCGCCCAGTTCGGCGGCGCCGACATGGCCCTGCCGGGCGACACCTCCGACGTGCTGCAGAGCACCCACGCCAGCGGCACGGCCTTCCAATACGGCGGCCTGGTCGGCTTCAACACCACCGTGAGCGGGATCGTGCTGGGCCTGGAGGGCGATCTGGTCAACGCCAACAAGACCCGCGGCGTGGTGGCCTGCAACGCCCGCGACGGCTGCTTCACCTCGGCCCACGACTCCTTCACCACCTACAACAACCTGAAGGAGACCCTGAACGGCCACGTCCGCGTGCGCGCCGGCTTCGCCGCGGGCGACAACCTGGTCTATGTGGCGGGCGGCTACAGCGTGGCCAAGACCCGGCTGAACCTGATCGGCGACTGCTACAACGCCGCCGATCCGGCCGTGCCGACCGTCTACACCTACGAGCGGTCGCGGACGATCTCGGGCTACACCCTCGGCGCCGGGATCGAGCACGCCGTGGGCTCGCACCTGATGGTCCGCGCCGAATACCTCTACGACGGCTACGGCCGCCAGACCTACGCCGGCGACGGCGCCGAATGGAACGACCGCAGCATCTCGGTGCACAACTCCAACCTGCGCGTGGGCGTCAGCTACCGGTTCTGAGGCCGGGCCGGCGCTCTGCGCACCCCACCATTCCGCGCGCCGGCCTCATGCCGCGCCCGACGATGAAGGACCAGATCACCCCCGGACTCTCGTTATGGCTGGATGAGAAATGGGGGTCACGTCACCCCCAGGCTCGCAGGGCCGCGATTGAGGGACAAGTCGTCAGTGCGCCAGGAGCTGCCGTTAGGTGGGTGTCTGAAAGCCGAAGTTCGATATTCACGTCATCAGGGCCCCATCCAACCGTGGCGGACCCCGCCCTGCCAATGGGTCTATCTTTAAGCGACGCACGATTCCAGAAGAACGTTCAGGCGGCGTTCGGGAATCTTAGTTGCTGAGGTGGCGAAAGCGCTTCACTCAGGAACAGAACCTCCGTTCCTAACGCGACCCGACCCGCACTATAATTCAACGAGTAGCTCAGGGGCGCGAGGCCTTCGTAAAGCTCTCGTATCTCATGAACGTCATCGTATGACACGACCCATTTAGCTTGTCTCCACGTGCGAAGTTCATTAGCAATGTGCGCGTGATCATCTGGATGATAGAAATTCTTGTAAAGCTTTCGCCCCTTAACGTAATATGGCGGATCTAGGTAGATCAAGGCTGACGGATTGCAAATATTGGCGCGTGCGAAGTCAAGAGCGTCCGTGCATGAAATATCAATCTGTCCAGAGAACCTTGCAAGAGCTTTGATATTATCGATCTGTCTTTCCTTAACTAGGCGGGCAGAAAGTTTCCATTTTCCCTCTTGTTTGTACCCCCCAATGGGGCCGGCACCTTCAATAATTCCAGAGCGGTTTGTCCTGTTCAGGAAGTACGTAGCAAATCCCAAAGTGAGATCATCGGCGAGGTCTGCGGCGCGCCAAATCTCGCTCTGGCGATACCACTCAGCAATAGTTATAGGCGTTGAATCTATAAGTTTGCAAAATTCGGCGCTTCTGTAGAGCGATGCTCTCCAGAATGCACATATCGATTGATCGATATCATTAAGCGAAATGCGATCGACGAAGCCCTCAGTCAGCAATCGGACCGCCAAGCCTGCTCCGCCCGCATACGGCTCGCAGTATTCCGACCCGAACAGATTGTTCGCTGCAATGAGATCGGCGAAAAACGGAAAAAGCTTCGCCTTGCCGCCAGGATATCTCAGCGGAGATACAATCATCAGATATTCTTCTTTATGAACTGATCAATTGTATCCCTCGCCGCGAAAACGCGGGTCGCGTTTGGGATAATGTTTCCGTGCGCTCCGAGGTTAAGGTAG
>JANWHQ010000091.1 GCA_025450315.1 Caulobacteraceae bacterium | reverse complement strand
TACAATCTCAGCCGGATGATCTCGATCTTCGGGGTCGCGCCGCTGATACAGGCGATGCGGCCCTGACGGCCGCCGGCGTCATCACCCCAGCCGTGCCGAAGGCGCGTTCTCACACAGCCTCCACCCTTCTCGGAAGGTCGGAACATCCGCTTATCGGACCCGCGCCCGCCACGAACCGTCGCGTGCGCGGGGCGTCGCAGGTTCGTGAAGACACGGCTCAAGGCCGCCTCAGGATCGTCAGCACGAGGGTCCGCCTCAGCCTGAATCCCAGGGTGTCGTAGAGCGCGATGGCGCCCGAGTTGGTCTCGTAGGCGTGCAGGAACGGGGTCTCGCCGCGCGCCAGGATGCGGCGGGCCACGCGGCGCATCAGGCCGCCGGCATAGCCGCGGCCGCGGTGGTCCGGATGAGTGCAGACGCCGCTGATCTCGCAGAAGCCCTCCGGCCGCATCCGCTCGCCGGCCATGGCCACCAGCCTGCCGCCCGACTTCACCCCGATGAAGCCGCCCAGCGCCTGGGTGCGGGCGGCGAAGGGGCCCGGCCGGGTGAGCTGGGCCAGGGCCAGCATCTCGGGAGCGTCCGCTTCGCCGAGCGGGACCACCTCGAAGTCCGGGCCGTCCCCCGAGATCGAGACGGCCGTCATCTGCACCAGCCTGGCCTGGAGCGCGACGGCGAGCCCGTCCGGCGCCGTGACCTCCACGGGCTCGACCAGGTCCAGACCCGCCTCGCCGAGCTCGAAGGCCGCAAGGCGGCGCAGGCTCTGCGCCGTCAGCTCCGGCGCCGCCGCGAACGGGCCGTAGTCCGGCTGGAGGCGCAGCGCCCCGCCCGCCTGGACGGCCAGCGGCCGCCAGGCCCCGATGAGCGAGCCCCAGACCGGGCGGTCGAGCGGATGGGCGGCGGCCGGCAAGCGCGGATCCTCCGGGTGCGACGCGCCCAAACTGCCCGGGGCGGCGCCAAGTGCAAGGGCCCAGCCTCGACAGCCAGGCCGGCAGGCGCTTTCATCGGGCCCATGACCCTCGACCTGTCGCCGCTCTACACGCCCTTCCAGCTGGGGCCGCTGACCCTGCCCAACCGCTTCGTGCTGCCCGGCATGCAGCGGCAGTGGTGCGAGGACGGCATGCCCCTGCCCAAGCTGGGCGAATACTACCGCCGCTGCGTCGAGGGCGGCGTGGGGCTGGTGATCACCGAATCCTGCGCGGTGGACCACGCCTCGTCCACCCAGGTCCCCTTCTTCACCCGCATCAGTCCCGCCACCCAGGACGCCTGGGCCGGCATCGTGGCCGAGGTGAAGTCGGCCGGCGGGCCGATGCTGATGCAGCTCTGGCACGAGGGCGCCATCCGCCAGGAGGGCGGCGACGGCCCCTGGGCGGCCTATCCCACCCTCAGCCCCTCCGGCCTGGCCCACGGCGCCCGCCCCAACGGCCGCGCCGCGACCCTGGAGGAGCTGGACGACATCAAGCAGGCCTTCGTGCGCAGCGCCCTGATGGCCCGCGAGATCGGCGTCGACGGGGTGGAGGTGCACGCCGCCCACGGCTACCTTTTGGACCAGTTCCTCTGGGCCGAGACCAACCGCCGGGACGACGGCTATGGCGGCGACGACATCCGGGACCGCGTGCGTTTCCCCGCCGAGATCGTGGCGGCCATCCGCGCCGCGACGGGCCCGGAGTTCGTGATCGGCTTCCGCTTCTCGCAATGGAAGGAGGTCAACTTCAACACCCGCGTGGTCGACACGGCGGACGAACTGAAGACCATGCTGGACATCCTGAGGGCCGCCGGCGTCGACGTCTTCCACGCCTCGGCGCGCCGGTTCTGGCTGCCCGAGTGGGACGGCTCGGACCTCGGCATCGCCGGCTGGACCAGGCGGCTGACCGACCGGCCGGTGATCGCCGTGGGCAGCGTCGGGCTCGACATCGACGTGATGGAGAACTTCTTCGGCCAGGAGGCCAAGTCCACCGGCGAGGAGGGCCTGCGCGAGCTGGCGCGCCGCTTCGGCAACGGCGAGTTCGACCTGATCTCGGTGGGCCGCGGCCACATCGGCGACCAGGGCATCGTGGGCAAGATGCGCGAGGGGCGGCTGGGCGACATCCGCGGCTTCACCCGCAAGGACGTGCTGGGAGACCTGGAGCTGGAAGGCGGCATCCAGTTCGAGGCGCACGCGTCTTGAGCTAGAAGCGGCGGATGACGGAGAACCGAATGCCCGACAAGCCCGAGATGCCCAAGCTCCAGCAGGTCCGCCAGAGCGAGGACCGGTTCCTGGGATCGGACCTGTTCGAGGGGAACGAGCGCGCCCTGCCGCCGCGCAACGGGACCGGCGTCTATCGCGAGGCGGCGCGCGAGCTGCCGGTCTATCACCAGTGCGACGTGCTGGTGGTGGGCGGCGGCCCTTCGGGCTGCGCGGCGGCGCTGGCGGCGGCCAGGGCCGGCGCGGACGTGGTGGTGCTCGAGCGCTACAACCACCTGGGCGGGCTCTCCACCGGCGGGCTGGTGATCTGGATCGACCGGATGACCGACTGGACCGGCCGCCAGGTGATCCGGGGCTTCGCCGAGGACGTGCTGGACCGCATGCCGCGCGAGGGCCTGGCCGGGCCCGACCCGGCCGACTGGGGCTCGAGGGACCCGGCCAAGGCCGCCTACTGGGGCCAGCGCACCTCGGCCTTCCACGGCACGGTCTGCTGGGCGCCGACGCTGGATCCCGAGCGGCTGAAGGTGCTGTCCCAGGAGCTGCTGCTGGAGGCCGGGGTGCGGCTGGTGTTCCACGGCTGGGCCGCCAGCCCGATCGTCGAGGACGGGGCGGTCAGGGGCGCGGTGTTCGAATCCAAGTCCGGCCGCCAGGCGCTGATGGCCAAGGTGGTGGTCGACGCCACCGGCGACGGCGACATGTTCGCCCGGGCCGGCGCGGCCTTCGACACCGACATCGAGGCCGGCGACGTGCACCACTCGATGAACACCGCCTTCATGCTGGCGGGCGTGGACATGGAGCGTTGGCTGAAGTTCCGGCGCGAGGAGACCGATGGGTTCGCGCAGTTCATGCAGCTGGGCCGCGACACCCTCGGCTTCTTCCAGCCCCCCTACGTCTCCTGGCGCAGCGACATCGCCCTGTTCCTGGGCCCGCGGCAGTCGGGCCTGTCGGCGCTGGACGTCGACGACATGACCGAGGTGGAGATCCGCTCGCACCGCTTCATGGCCGGCCACTGCGAGTTCTTCCGCCGCCATGCGCCGGGCTTCGAAGCCGCCTTCATGATGGAGAGCGCCTCCCAGCTGGGCGTGCGCCACACCCGCCGCCTGGCTGGGGTCGGCCGCATCGAGCGCGGCCAATGGGAGAAGGGCGTCCCCTTCGCCGACGAGGTGGGCGTCAGCCCGTCGGTCTCGCCGAAGTTCCCGGTGATCTCGGTGCCCTACGGAGCGCTGGTGCCGCGCAGCCTGGACGGCCTGCTTGCCTGCGGCCGGCACATCTCGTGCGACGCCAATTCCCACGGCTTCATGCGCGAGATCCCCCAGTGCTGGCTGACCGGCCAGGCGGCGGGCGTCGCCGCGGCCCTGGCCGCCGACGGCGGGGTGCAGCCGCGCAAGGTCGACGTCGCCGCCCTGCAGGACGGCTTGAGGAAGCAGGGCGTCTTCCTGCAGGAGCGATCGGCCGCGCCGGCCAGCCCGGCGCAGATCCGGACCGCCTGAGCTACATCGCCTCCTTGAGCCGCTGGCCGAGCAGCGTCAGCCCCGAAGGCGCAGGGCGATGTCCAGGTGCTTGTGCAACACCGGCAAGGTCTTGCGGGCGAAGGCCGAAACCCGCCCGTCGCGGGCCTCCGCCTCCTTGCGGAAGTCGGCGATGTCCTCCTGGTGGTCCTTGATCATGTAGCGGACGAACTCGCGGTCGAAGGCGGGACCGTTGAGGCCCATGAGCTTCTGCCGCTCGTCCGTGGCCACGTCCATGGGCGCGTCGGTCGGCTGCACGCCCATCGAGCGCGCCAATACGACGGCCTGGGCCTTGCCCATGCTGTGGTCCTGGAACAGCGTGCGGCCGAAGGCCCGCACCCGCGGACTCGCCGCGCGCTGCTCGGCCAACCGACCCAGCATCATCTCCGAATTGTCCCCCTTCATCGCCTTGACGACGAAATCGCTGGGCGTATCGGCCAAGGCCGCGCTCGAAGCGGTGATCGCCAGAGCGGCCGCCAGGCCAGTCAGCAAAACAGATCGGCGCATGATTTCCCTCGTGCCAATTCGACAGGATCGGCCGTGAGGGGGATGGGAGCGCCGCGAGGGGACGGCCAGCGACGCTCCCGATCCGCCTCATATCACAGCCGGATACGAACGCCAGAACGCTTCGCACATTTCCGCGTTCCTCACGGGCGTCCCCAACGATCCGTCCCCCGCCGGCGTTCCCTGGCGGGCGGCCGCATGCAGGTGCTTCATGACCGGCAACCAGGATGGCCACACCCAGCATCGCCGCGCCGGCGCCGCCGGCGACCGGGCGGGCGGACGCTGATGCGCGGGGCGCGACGCAGTCGCCGAGCCGGCTGAGCAGCGCCGATGTTCGTGTCCTTCTTTCCCCGTCCGAAGCTGTTCTTCCTGTCGGCGGCGATCTGGACCGCCCTGGCCATGGCGCTCTGGTACGGCGGCGGCAAGGCCTTCGGCGCACGCCTGGGCCTGCCGCCCGACACCCATCAGGTGATTGGCCTGGGGATGTTCTGGACCCCCGGATTTCTCTGGTTCTACATCTATTACGGCCTGGCCGTGGCGGTCTTCGCCGGCGCCTGGCGGATGCTCGCGCCGCACCCCTGGTGGCGCTGGTCGGTTCTGGGCACGGCCCTGATCGTCTTCGTGACCTATCTGGACGTCGAGGTCAGCGTCGGGGTCAACAACTGGTACGGCCCCTTCTGGGACCTGGTGCAGGGCGCGCTGGGCCACACCGCCCACGTCACCGCCGCCCGCTACTACGGCCAGGTCGCCACCTTTCTCTGGCTGGCGCTGGCGGACATCACCGTCGGCGTGCTGACCCTGTTCTTCGCCAGTCACTACGTGTTCCGCTGGCGCACGGCGATGAACGACTACTTCGTCAGCGAGTGGCGACGCCTGCGCCTGATCGAAGGCGCCGCCCAGCGCATCCAGGAAGACACCATGCGGTTCTCCACGACGACGGAGGACCTGGGCGTCAGCTTCATCAATTCGGTGCTGACCCTGGTCGCCTTCGTGCCGGTCCTGCTCAGGCTGTCGGCGCACGTGACCCGGCTGCCTCTGGTGGGCGACGTCCCGGCCGCGCTGATGGTGGCCACGGTCCTGTGGGCGGCGTTCGGCACCGGCTTCCTGGCCGTCGTGGGCGTCAAGCTGCCCGGCCTGCAGTTCCGCAACCAGCGGGTCGAGGCGGCCTACCGGAAGGAACTGGTCTACGGCGAGGACGACCCCTCGCGCGCCGACCCGCCGACCCTGGCCCAGCTGTTCCGCGCGGTCAGGGCCAACTACTTCAGGCTCTACTTCAACTACGTCTACTTCAACGTGGCGCGGGCCCTCTACCTGCAGGCCGACGTGATCTTCCCCCTGGTGGTGCTGGGTCCGTCGGTCGTCGCGGGCTTGCTGACCCTGGGGCTGATGCAGCAGATCATGAACGCGCTGGACCAGGTGCGCGGCTCGTTCCAGTACCTGGTCAATTCGTGGACCACGATCGTGGAGCTGCAGTCGATCTACAAGCGGCTGCGCAGCTTCGAGGCGGCGATCGAGGACCAGCCGCTGCCCGGCATCGAGGCCACCGCCGATGCCGCCTGATGGCCCCTGGCGAGCCGGCGGCGCAGCGCCTATGTTCTGGCCTCGGAGCTGGACCTGATGTCGCGCACGCGCCTTCTGGGGAGGACCCGGTTCGGAGCCGCCGCCTATCTGGCGCTGGCGGTGCTGTTCGCCCTGCGCTGTTCGGTGGCCTGGGCCGCCGCGGACCTGCCCGCCGCAGCCGCCGAGTCCGCCCATGCGAGCCCCCTCGCCGCCAACAGCCATGTCGCGGCGCTGGCCGCGCTGAAGCCGCCCCCCGGCCGGTGCGAGGCGACCAACGACGATCCGCCGCCGCCCTGCCTGGTGCGGACCAGCCTCCTGCGCTGGTCGACGCCGGTGGCGCCGCCAACCCGCCTGCCGACCTCCGTCGCGACCGGCGCTCCCGCGCCGCCGCCGCCCGCCCGCGGCCCCCCGGTCCAGGCCGCCTGACCACCCTGTAGCCGCCGCGCCTCAGGCGCCGGCCCTCCTTCACCCCAAAGTCCTATGCGGGATCCGTCACGGCGGACGCTCCATGGATGACTTCTGTCTTAGTCCAGGTATTAGAACAATCAGATACTTTATTCAGGCCACGTCATCCGCCCGGTAGTCTTGCCATCTTTTGGACAACCTCGCGTACGACTTTGAACCACAAGTCACAACACGCCCGGCCGCCGCACGATGCTGGCGGAAGGCGACATACGGGATTTGGAACCGTGATCGATCTCAAGAACCAGAAGCTTCTCGCCGGCGCCGCCCTGGGGGCGCTCGTGCTGGCTGGCGCCGGCGGCTACTACGCCCGCGCCAGCGCCCAAGACGGGGCCGTCAACAGCCCGCACGCGGCGGTCGCCGCTCCCGGCGTCCCGATGTCCTTCGCCGACATCGTCCAGCGCGTGGCGCCGGCGGTGGTCTCCATCGACATCGAAGGCAAGGTCGGCCCCGCCGAGGCGGCCTATTCCGGGCAGGGCGAACAGGGCCCCTTCACCTTCCGCTTCGGATCCCCCCAGGGCGGCGACAACGATGACGGCGGCGGCGACCAGTTGAGCCCGTTCGGGTTCTTCGGCATGCCTCAGATGCAGCCCCAGGCGCCGCAGAGGATGAGGGCCTCGGGCTCGGGCTTCTTCATCTCGCCCGACGGCTACATCGTGACCAACAACCATGTGGTCGAGGGCGCCGACAAGATCACCGTCCACACCAAGGACGGGCGCGATCTCAAGGCCCACCTGATCGGCACAGACCCCGCCACGGACGTGGCGGTGATCAAGGTCGACGGCGGCGGCTTCCCCTTCGTCAGCTTCGAGGATCGCGCCAAGCCGCGTGTCGGCGACTGGGTGGTGGCCGTGGGCAATCCCTTCGGCCTGGGCGGCACGGCCACGGCCGGCATCGTCTCGGCCCTGGGCCGCAAGAACATCGCGGACTCCAACTACGTCGACTACATGCAGATCGACGCCCCCATCAACCGGGGCAATTCCGGCGGCCCGACCTTCGACGCCTATGGCCGGGTGGTGGGCGTGAACACGGCCATCTATTCCCCCTCGGGCGGCTCGGTGGGCATCGGTTTCGACATCCCCGCCGGGGTGGTCGCCCAGGTGTCGCGCCAGCTGATCGAGCACGGCAAGGTCACGCGCGGCTATATCGGCGCCACGGTCCAGCCGGTGACGGCCGAGATCTCCGAGAGCCTGGGGATGCACGGCCGCAAGGGCGCGCTGGTCGCCGACCTGACCCCCGGCGGCCCGGCCGAGCAGGCGGGCCTCGAGCCGGGCGACGTGGTGCTGGGCATCGACGGACGGCCGGTGGACTCCGCCGACGACCTCACCCGCCAGGTGGCCCTGGTGCGCCCGGGGCAGGTGGCGCGCCTGGAGGTGCTGCGGGACGGCCGCACCCTGACCGTCGACGTCCACTCCGGGCTCAGGCCCTCCGAGGCGACCCTGGCGTCCAATCCCGAGCGTCCCTACGACGGCGGCGACGAATCCGGCGACGTGGGACGGGTGCTCGGCATGCAGCTGGAGCCCAACAGCCACGGCGGGGTGACGGTGGCCGGGGTGGCCTCCGACTCCGACGCCGCCGACAAGGGCCTCGGCCGCGGCGACGTGATCCTGCGGGCGGGCTCGCACAAGATCGGCTCTCCGGGCGACCTCGCCGCAGCGGTGGCCGAGGCCAGGCACGAGGGCCGCGACGAGGTGCTGCTGATGGTGGCCCACAACGGCCGCCATGCGTTCGTGCCGCTGAAGGTTGGCCACGCCAAGGGCTGAGGGGAGACGCAACATGGGCCACGCCCTGACGGGAGCCGCCATCGTCCTTGCCTTGTCCACGGCCGGAGCGGCCCTCGCCGCCCCGGCCGGCGCCGGGCCGTTCGCCTTCACCGGCGCCCGCCTCGGCATGAGCCTTCAGGCTTGGCGGTCCCTGCCCTTCCCGGGCAAGGCCAGCCCGGGCGTGCGGGCCGCCTGCTCCGGCGACCCTGGCATCGGCCGGAACGCGGGCCTCGAGCCCACCGCGGCCCAGCGCAAGGCGGGCGAGGTGGTCTGCGGCTACATCGCCCGCTACGGCCGCTATGTCCTGGCCCAGGGCATCCGGCCGGCGGCCAAGCGCAAGCCGGTGGTGGTCCACTACCTGTTCACCGGCGGCCGTCTCACCGGGATCCGCTACCGCACCTCGCGCGACGCCTTCGACAAGGTCGCCGGCCGGCTCAAGGCCGCCTATGGCCCGCCCGACGCGGTGTTGCGCGACCAGGTCCAGACCGAGCTCGGCAAGCTCGACCGCGTGCGCATGAGCTGGGCCGCCCCCTCCGGCTCGGCGGTGCTGACCGACCCCGCCGACGCGCGCCTCGACCTCGTGGTGGAGCTGTCGAGCCGCGGCGCCAAGGGCTGATCGCTCCAGGCCGCTTGACCGGCGCCCGCCGCCTGCCTAGCGGTCTCGACGCCGCAACAGGACCAGGAGGATCCCAGTGGAGCTTGACCGCAGCCTGCACCGCGACGGGCACGACTATCCGTTCGCGGGGACCTACGATCCAAGGTTCGAGGGCGTGGCCGAGGCCTTCCTGGAGAACTACCGCGTCGAGGACGAACTCGGCTCGGCGGTGGCGGTGACGCTGGACGGCAGGCCGGTGGTCGACCTCTGGGGCGGCTTCTCCAACCACCAGCGCTCGCATCATTGGAGAGAGGACACCCTGGTCTGCATGATGTCGGTGGCCAAGGGGATCACCGCCATCTGCTTCAACATGCTGCTGGACCGCGGCCTGGTGGAGCTGGACGCGCCGGTGGCCCGCTACTGGCCCGAGTTCGCCAGGAACGGCAAGGAGGGCATCCTGGTCCGCCACGTCCTGGACCACACCGCCGCCATCCCGGTCCTGACCAACAACAAGCTGTGGCCCGGCGCCATGTTCGACCGCGAGGCCTATGTCAAGGCGCTGGAGGACCAGGAGCCGCTCTGGGAGCCGGGGACCAAGGCCGCCTATCACGTCCATAACCAGGGCTATCTGCTGGGCGAGATCATGCGCCGGGTCACCGGGCGGACCATCGGGCCCTTCCTGCGCTGGGAAGTCGCCGCGCCGCTGCACGCCGACTACCACATCGGCCAGATGCTGGGCGACGAGCAGGCCCGCGTCGCCGAGGTGATCCCGAACATGGGCGCGCGCCTGTTCGCGGCCAAGGACGCCGAGGCGCCCGAAACGCTGCGCAACCTCGCCTTCCGCCAGAACCCCGACGAGCCGTGGCACACCACCCTGAACTCCAGCATCTGGAAGGTGGCCGAGATCGCCTCGGGCAACGGCCACGGCAACGCCCGCGCCGTGGCGCGGATCTACTCGGCCCTGTCGGTGGGCGGCGAGATCGACGGCGTGCGGCTGATGTCGAAGGACTCCATCGAGCGGATGATCACCGAGCAGCACCACCAGGTCGAACAGCTGCAGGACCGGCCCTATCACCAGGCGCTGGGGGTGCTGCTGAACACCCCCGAGGCGGTCTACATGGGCCCCAATCCGCGCGCCTTCGGGCACCACGGCATCGGCGGCTCGATCGGCTTCGCCGACCCCGACGGCCGCATCGCCTTCTCTTACTGCTGCAACAAGATGCACTCGGTCGGCGACAACGGGCCGCGCGCCCGCCGCCTGATCGACGCGGTCTACGCGAGCCTCTGAGTCGCCCCGCGGGGCGCGCCCGCGCGGCCGGGTCCGCAACCCGGCCGGTTCACTCGACCGTCACCGACTTGGCCAGGTTGCGCGGCTGGTCGACGTCGCGGCCCAGGCCCTGGGCGACCTGGTAGGCGACGAGCTGCAACGGAACGCCCAGCAGGATCGGGTCGAGCTCGGGCGCCGAGCGCGGGACCTCGAACCTGGCCTCCGCCTGCGGCGTCCGCACGCCCGGATGGGTGATCGCCAGCACCGGCCCCTGGCGGGCGCGCACCTCGGCCATGGTCGAGAGGTTCTTGGCCAGAAGCTCGTCGTCCGGCAGCACCATCAGGGTGGGGGTCTCCTCCGAGATCAGCGCCAGGGGCCCATGCTTCAGCTCGGACGCCGGGTAGGCTTCGGCGTGCAGGTAGCTGATTTCCTTCAGCTTCAACGCCCCCTCCATGGCTACGGCGAAGCCCGCCGCCCGGCCGATGAAATAGGCGTGCTCGCTCCTGGCCAGCCGCCGGGCGATGGGGGCCAGCTCGGCCGAGTGGTCCAGGATCACCTGGATCTGGTCCGGCAGGGCGTCCAGCGCCAGGAGCAGCCGCTGGCCGTGGGCGGCCGACAGGTCGCGGATGCGGCCCAGCTGCAGCGCCAGAAGGGCGAAGGCGATGGACGTGCAGGTGAAGGTCTTGGTCGCGACCACCGCGATCTCGGGACCCGCGTGCAGGTAGACGCCCCGCCCGCACTCGCGCGCGATGGAGCTGCCCACCGCATTGACGATCCCCAGCACCCGGCCGCCCTTGCGCTTGACCTCCTGGATCGCCGCCAGGGTGTCGAAGGTCTCGCCCGACTGGCTGACGGCCACATAGAGGGTGTCCTGCTCGATCACCGGGTTGCGGTAGCGGAACTCCGAGGCCGGCTCGGCGTGGGCCGGGATGCGGGCCAGCTGCTCGATCAGGTGCGCGCCCAGGACGCCGGCGATGTGGGCCGAGCCGCAGCCCAGGATCTTCACCCGCCGGATGTCGAGCATCTCGCGGGCGGCCAGCTCGACCCCGCCCAAATGCGCGGTCTGGAAGCGCCGGTCCAGCCGCCCGAGCAGGGTGCGGCGCACGGCGGCGGGCTGCTCGGCGATCTCCTTCATCATGAAGTGCGAGAAGTCGCCCTTGTCGAAGCCCTCGATCCGGCCCTCCAGCGCCTGGGTGGCCTTGGACCGTTCGGCGCCCTCCAGGGTGAAGACGGCAAAGCCGTCGGCCCTGACCTCGGCCAGCTCGCCGTCGTCCAGGTGCGCGACGCTCCTGGCATGGCCCATCAGGGCCGCGGCGTCCGACGCCACGAACATCTCGCCGTCGCCCACCCCGATCACCACCGGCCCACCGTTGCGGGCGGCGACGATGCAGTCCGGGCGCGCCGCATCGATCACCGCAATGGCGTAGGCGCCCTTGACCTGCCCCAGCGCGCCGCGCACGGCCTCGGCCAGGGAGGTTTCGCTGCGCCGGGCGATCAGGTGGGCCAGCACCTCGGTGTCGGTCTGGGAACGGAATTCCACGCCCTGGCGCTCGAGCCCGGCCCTGAGCTCGGCGGCGTTCTCGACGATGCCGTTGTGGACCACCGCCAGCCGCCCGGAGGCGTCGGTGTGCGGGTGGGCGTTGAGGTCGCTGGGCTCGCCGTGGGTGGCCCAGCGGGTGTGGGCGATGCCGAGCCCGCCCGGGACCTCCGCTGGCAGGGCGTCGATCAGCTCGCGCACCTTGCCCTGGCGCTTGTGGACCTCAAGCCGGCCTTCCGAGGCGACCGCCAGCCCCGCCGAGTCATAGCCCCGGTACTCCAGCCGCCTCAGTCCCTCGACCAGCAGGGGCGCCGCCGTCTTGGGGCCCACATAGCCCACGATGCCGCACATCAGCCCTCTCCCTCAGCCGTAGATGATCCGGCGGATCTGGCGCAGGCTCCAGCGCGGCGCGGGGAACCGGCGCTGGGCCAGCTCGGCCGCGATGAGCGGATAGATCTCGGGGTTGCGACGGCCCAGCCCGAGCCAGCGGGCGTGCCGGCGGCGGACGAAGTCCTCCGGGCTCTCCGACAGGTAGCTGAGCACATCGTCCACGATCCGCCTGGCCTGCGCCGGATCGAGCCCGCTGGAGCGCGCCACATAGTCCGTGAGCTCGTCCAGGTCGCTCGTCTCCGACATCCGACGCGCCCTCATGCGGCCAAATCGAGGCCCGACTCAACAGCCTTGCCCGAATTCGGGCAAGCGAGATCTGAAGCGGTCAGTGCCCCGGGGGCGGCGGGCTGTCGTCTTCCTTGAAGTGGATGTGGGTGAACCAGTCATCGGCGAAGGCGACCGCGCGGGCGCGCAGCGCGGGCTGCAGCTCGGCCGGCTCGATCCGCACCGATCCCAGGGCGCGGACCAGCTCGCGCCGGGTCTCCACCAGGAAGCGGTTGGTGTCAGGCCTGAGGTTGGCCAGCTCGCCCAGAGTCAGCAGCAGCAGCGCGCGCAGCGTCAGCAGCTCGGCCCGGGTGTCGAGGTCGTTGGAGGTGGTTTCGCTCATTCGTCCCCCTGAGAAGGCAAAGCCTTACGAAAAAGACATGATCGGCGATGTGGACGTGCGCCGTTTGCGGAGTAGTTTCGCCACAAAATTCCATTGTCCGGGCTGTTCATGACCCTTTCTCGCCTCGCGTCCGCCCTGGTGGCGACGACCGCCGCCCTTTCGCTCGCCAGCGCCGCCAACGCCGCCCTGCCGCGCTTTCCCCAACCCTATGGCGACCGCATCGTCTTCGTAGCGGACGGCAACATCTGGTCGGTGTCAAAGGCCGGCGGCGAAGCGGTGCGCCTGACCAGCGCCGCGGGCGAGGACATGTTCCCCCGCGTGTCGCCGGACGGACGCTGGATCGCCTACACCGAAGCCTCCAAGGCCGGCACCGACGTCTGGGTGATCCCGGCGGCCGGCGGCCAGGCCCGCAGGCTCACCTACCATCCGACGGTCGAGGCCGGCACCGGCGGCCGCCACGGGCCGGACAACATGGTGGTCACCTGGACTCCGGATTCCAGGTTCGTGGTCTATCTGACCAAGCGGAACCAGTGGAACAGCTGGGTCCAGGAGATGTACAAGGTCCCGGTGGCGGGCGGCCTGCCCTCGCCGATGCCGATCGACAGCTACATCGGCCTGGCCACCTACGGCCCCGACGGCCATTCCATCGCCTACAACCGCATCTTCCGGAACTTCCGCACCTGGAAGCGCTACAACGGCGGCCTAGCCCAGCAGGTCTTCACCTACGACTTCGACAGCCGCAAGCTGACCCAGATCACCACCTGGTCCGGCACCAACACCTCGCCCATGTGGTGGGGCCGCAAGATCTACTACCTGTCCGACCAGGACGAGCACCGCCGGGCCAACATCTGGGTCTACGACCTCGACACCAAACAGACCCGCGAGGTCACCCACTTCACCGACTACGACATCGACTTCCCGGCGCTGGGCGGGGACGCCATCGCGTTCCAGCAGGGCGGCAAGCTCTACGAGCTCGACCTGCCGTCCGAGCAGCTGCGCGAGGTGCAGGTCCACGTCCCCGACGACAACCCCCGCGCCCGCACCCGCGTGGTCCAGGCCAAGGACGAGATCCGCGACACCGACCCGGCCCAGGTGGTCGACTACGCCCTGGCCCCCAACGGCAAGCGCACCCTGTTCTCGGCCCGCGGCGACATCTTCAGCGTGCCCACCGAGCACGGCGCCACGCGCGACCTGACCGGCACCGAGACCGCCGACGAAGACCATCCGGTCTGGTCGCCGGACGGCAAGCTGATCGCCTACACCACCGATTCCGCCGGCTCCCAGCAGGTGGCCGTGCGTCCGGCCGAGGGCGGGCCCGAGCGCCTGCTGACCCATTTCGCCAAGGGCTATTTCTACGGCCCCATCTTCTCACCGGACGGCAAGACGCTGGCCTTCAGCGATGGCGAGCACAAGCTCTGGACCGTCGGCGTCGACGGCGGCGAGCCCCGGATGGTGGCCCAGGATCCCAAGAACGAGATCCACGACCAGGCCTTCTCGCCCGACGGCCGCTGGCTGGCGTTCAGCATGAGCGCCGACGATCGCCGCCGCGACCTCTACCTCTACGACCTCGTGGGCGGGAAGCTGACCCGGCTCGGGGACGGTTCGGAGATCGACCAGGGCCCCGCCTGGTCGCCGGACGGCAAGGTCCTCTATTTCGTATCCAACCGGCACGAGAACCCGGTGCCCTCGGACGTGGAATTCGACTTCTCCATGCTGAAGTCGATGGGCATCTACGCCATCCCGCTGAGCCGCGACGCCGTCTCGCCGGTCGCCCCGCGCTCGGACGAGGCCGACGCCTCCAGCCCGGACGACGATTCCGACAAGCCCGCGAACAAGGACGCCAAGGGCAAGGAGTCCAAGGACAAGGACGGCAAGGACAAGGACGCCAAGGCCGACGACGCCGGCCCCGGCGACAAGAAGGGGCCTATCGCCCCCATCCGCATCGACCTGGACGGCATGATGGCCCGCGCGGTCGAGGTGCCGGTGAAGTCGGCCAACATCGCCCAGATGGACGTGCGCGATCACAAGATCGTCTACCTGACCCAGCCGATCGGCATGATCGAGGGGGTGCTGCCGGGCGAGAAGTCCGAGCTGCGCCTCTACGACCTGAAGACCCGCAAGGACAAGGTGATCACCAGCGACGTCGACAGCTACTCGATCTCGCTCGACGGCAAGACGGTGCTGATCAAGCACGACAGCGACTACACCGTGCTCGACGTCAAGCCGGACGCCGCCAAGGACGACGACACCAAGCACCAGCTCGACCTCGACCACATGCGCCTGCTGGCCGATCCGCCCCTGGAATGGGCCGAGATGTACCAGAACGCCTGGCGGCTGGAGCGCGACCTGTTCTTCTCGCCGGTGATGAACGGCGTCGACTGGCAGGCGGTCCACGACAGCTACGCCAAGCTGTTGCCGCAGGTCGGCTCGCGCGAGGATCTCAACTACCTGATCGGCCAGATGATCGGCGAGATGTCGAACTCGCACACCTATGTCGGCGGGGGCGACGGCGGCGATCCGGCCACGCGGGTCAAACCGGCCCTCCTGGGCGTGGACTGGGCGCTGGATCCCGCCTCCGGCCGCTATCGCATCGCGACCATCTATCCGGGCGACAACACCCGCGCGGATTACCGCAGCCCGCTGACCGAGCCGGGCGTGGACGTGAAGGCGGGCGACTATGTGCTGGCCATCGACGGCGTCGACCTGCGCGCGCCCACCGAGCCCGACAGCCTGCTGCAGCTGACCGACGCCGGCGGCATGGTGGACCTGGTGGTGTCCGAGACCCCGAACGGCCCTGGCCGGCACGTCACCGTCAAGCCGATCAAGGAGGAGATCGGCCTCAGGGAGCGGGCCTGGATCGACCACAACCGCGAGGTCGTCGACAGGCTGTCCGGCGGCAAGGTGGGCTACGTCTACATGTCCGACATGGAGCAGCTGGGCCTGCAGCAGTTCCTGCGCCAGTTCTACGCCCAGCTGGGCAAGCAGGCGCTGATCATGGACGACCGCTGGAACGGCGGGGGCTTCGTGGCCCCCTATCCGCTGGAACGGCTGAGGCGCGAGTTGATCGCCCTGACCGTCAACCGCGAAGGCGCCATCGCCACCGAGCCCCAGGCGGTGCTGAACGGCCCCAAGGTGGCGCTGCTGAACCACTGGTCGGCCTCGGACGGGGACATCTTCCCCTACCTGTTCAAGAAGTACGGGCTGGGCAAGCTGATCGGCACCCGCTCGTGGGGCGGGGTGCGCGGCATCCGCGGCAACTGGCGGCTGCTCGACGGCGGCTACATCACCATCCCCGAGCAGGCGCTCTACAACACCGACGGGACCTGGGCGGTGGAGAACCATGGCGTGGATCCCGACATCGAGATCGAGGACGAGCCGGCCGACCTGCTGGCCGGTCACGACGCCCAGCTCGAGGCGGCGGTGAAGCTGATGCTGGATCAGATCGGCGATCGGCCGGCGGGCCCGCCCAGGCCGCCGCCGCTGTTGCCGGCCTATCCGTCCAGCGGCATTGTCGCGCCCCAGCCGCAATCGGGCGGAGGCCGCTGACCGGCGTCGCCTCCGGATGGGGAGATGACGCCGCTCCAGGCGCTGGACCAGGATGACCTCGCGCTGATCGCCGACCTGATCGGCGACCATCCGACCTTTCGCATCTATCTGGCCGGCGGCCTGGCCGCGGCGCGCGCCGGCGCATCCAACCGCCTGGCCAGGATCGGGCGCGATCGCCGGGGCGCGGCCCTGGCCATCGTCTTCGATACCCTGGAGGCGCGGACGCTGATCGGCGAAATGGCGCCGGACGAGGAGCTGGCGCTGACCGACGTGGCGGGTCCCGCCGAGCTACACCTCCAGAGTCCCGCCGCCGACCGGGTCGCCGCCGTGCTGGGCGAGCGGCTGGCGCTGCGCCAGGGGCTTGGATTCTATCGCTTCGACGGCCGGCCCGCCGCCGCGCCGGACGGCCGCTGCAGGCGCCTGGGTCCCGGCGACCTCTGCGAAGTCACGGCCTTCTTCGCCGCACACTATCCGCAGACGGTGTTCTCAAGCTGGATGCTGGAGCTGCCGTTCCTGGGACTCTACGACGAAGGCCGGCTCGTGGCCTGCGGCGGCGTGCACGCCCTGGCCGAGGAGATCGCCAACCTCGGCAACTTCCTGACCGCGCCAGACGTCTGTGGGCGTGGCCTGGCGCGGGCGCTGGCGGCCAGCCTGATGCACCTGCTGGCCGACCAGGGCATGAGGGTCTTCACGCTGGGGACGACGGAGGCGAACCTCGCGGCGATCCGGGCCTATGAGGCGGTGGGCTTCCGCTGCTTCGACGCCCGCGTTCAGCTCAACCTGGCGGCCGCCAGCGGCTGAAGGGCGGCCCCGCCGCGCCGCCAGGTCAGGGTCTCCACGGGCCCCAGCACCAGGCTCCAGCACACGATCCCGACCACCGACAGCGCCGCCGCCAGCACGAAGGCGCCGGTGAAGCTGCCCGTGATCTGGGCGATCACCCCGGTGGCGATGGGCGCGAGAATGCCGGCGAAGTTGCCGCCCATGTTCTGGATGCCCATCCAGCGCCCGCCCGCCGACGGGCCGGCCAGGGTCTGGCCGATGGAGAAGATCAGCGGGTTGCCCCATCCGGTGCATATCCCCGCCAGGAACAGGCATGGGATCGCCAGGCCCTTGGGTCCCAATCCCTCGACCAGCAGCGCCAGGCCGCCGCCGGCGATGGCGAGCAGCAGGAAGATGCGGCGCACGCCGGCCCGGCCCGATCCGCGTCGGACCAGGGCGTCGGTCACCCAGCCGCTGGCCAGGGCGGCCAGCGCCTGCACGGCGTAGACCGCCGCGCCCGTGCCCGCCATGGCCGACAGCGACAGATGCTGGGCCTTGACCAGGTAGGAGGGCAGCCAGGTGAGCAGCAGGTAGAACTGCCAGGAGTAGCAGAGCTGGCCGATCGAAGCGCCCCACAGGGCCCGCCGGCCGAGGAGCTCGCCATAGCCGGGGCCGGAGGGCTTCGCCCGGACCGCCGCCGCGGCCGGCGCCTCGCGCGGCGTGGTCAACCACGGCCACAGCCAGAGCAGCGACAGAAGGCCCAGGCACAGGAACACCGCCCGCCAGCCGTAGTGCGCCAGCACCAGACCGCCGACCAGGGTCCCGCCGGTCGGTCCCAGGCACATGGCCATGGAGATCAGGCCGTTGCAGCGGCCGCGCACCCGTTCGTCGGCGCGCTCGGCCAGGATCTGGGCGTTGGCCGGATAGATCACGCTTTCGCCCAGGCCCATGGCGAGCCTCAGGCCCAGGAGGGCCACATAGCCCACGGCCAGGCCGCAGAGCATGGTGGCGCCGGCCCAGAGCGCCAGGGCCACGGCCAGCACCCATCGCACGTCGAAGCGCTGGACGATCGAGCCCGCCAGGGGCTGGGCCAGGGTGTAGGACCAGAAGAAGCTCGACAGCAGAACGCCCATCTCGGCGTCGCTGAGCCTCAACTGGTCGTGCAGCACCGGCGCCACCACCGAGAGGCTTCCCCGGTCGGCGTAGTTGACGAACATGGCCAGGGCCAGGAGCACCACGATCCGGGCCGGCAGCGCCCCGCGGGCGTGTGCGCCCCCACCGTCCGCGTTCTGCACGATCGCCGTCCCCCAACCCCACGCCGAGCCAGGGCAACGCCGTTCTCGGCCCCGGTCAAGCGCGAGTTCGGAAGCGCCGCCGCGGGATTCCCCGCTGCGTTGAGTCGGCAACCGCCAAAGCCCCGCTTGCGTTAACTTCGGGGGCCGCTCGTGCGAGTCGCGGCCCGGAGGGAGCAGGTTCATGCATCGTTTGGTCATCGCCGCCGCCGCGGCGTCCGTCCTGGCGCTGGGCGGCGCCGCTCACGCAGGCTGGAGCGGCGGATACTCCGGAGGCTGGTCCTCCGCGCCGCCCTGCGGCTGCCAGGGCTCCGGCTACGGCTATGAAGGGAGCTACAGCTACCAGAGCCCCTACATCGACGAGGACGACGGCTACTACGAAGGCGGCTACGGCTACCAGGACTACGACTACGTTCCCTACGAGGCCCCGGCCTACGGCTACAGCTACGACTACGACGGCGGCTACGCCCAGCGCGACCAGGACTACGGCCGCCGCGATTATGGCTACGAGCGCGACTACAGCCGCCCCGAGCGCCGGACCTACTCAGGGGCCTACGGCTACGACCGCGCCTACCGGGCGCCGCGGAACTACAGCTACCGCAGCTATCACTACGCCGCGCCGCGATACTCGCGGCCGCACTACACCACGCCGACCTATCGCTACCGCTCCTATTCCCGGCACAGCTCGACCGACGGCGAACGCGGCTAGACGGCAGGGCCCGGCGTCCGCCGGATCGTCTGACGGGGATTCCTCGGCGACCGTCCGCGCCCCCGGCCTCGGCGGCCGACGCGCGGCGCGCGCCGCGCCGCAAAATCGTGCAGGATGCCGCCCGGCGCCGTGTCCGTCCGCCCACGGCCATGTCGGTGTAAGCGAATCGTGCGCCTCAGGTGTGGGGCGTTCGGACAATCCCGGCGGCGAATTGTATCAGCCTTGAAATACGAGGTTGCTCCGGAGCCAAGCCTCTGGGATGTAGGGCGCGGGCGACTAAGGCAAAGCTTGTTCCCGGGGAGACGGAGCGATCGTGCAGAGTTCGCCGTTGAGAATCGCGCATGTCTGTCCCTACGACCTGGAGCGCCCCGGCGGCGTGCAGGCCCACATCCGGGACACCGCCGCCGCCCTGGGCGAGCTCGGCCACGAGGTCACCATCGTCACGCCCAAGATGCGGCCGGGCGCGGGCGTCGAGCGGATCTCGCCGAACCTGCGCATCGTGCGTCTCGGCCACGGCCTTGCCGTGCGCCTCTCGGGCACCCGCTTCGAGGCCAGCCTGGCGCTGGGCGGTCAGTACGGCCGCCTGCGGGCGGCCATGCGGCCGGGCGCCTTCGACGTGGTGCACTTCCACACCCTGTGGAGCCCACTGCTGCCCTTTCAGGCGTTCGCCTGCAGTCCCGCCCCCAGCGTGGTCACCTTCCACGACACGCCGCCCGACACCGTGGGCGGCGCCCTCACCCGCGTGCTGCTGGGCGGCCTGAGCCGGTTGCTTCTCGCCCGCATCGACGAGGCCATCGCCGTCTCGGAGGCGCCGCGCGCCCACCTGAATCCAGGGCCCGGCCGCGGCATCCACCTGTCGCCGCCGTGCACGGACCTGCGCCGCTTCGCGGGGGGCCCGGACGCCCCGCCCGCGGCGGACGGCAAGGTCACGCTGCTGTTCGTGGGCCGGTTGGAGCCGCGCAAGGGCGTGATGGTGCTGCTGCAGGCCTATCGCCGGCTGTGCGAGGACGGCCTGCCGGTCCGGCTGGTCATCGCCGGGGCGGGCAGCGAGGAAGCGGCGCTGCGCCGCTACGTCGTCCACCGCGGGCTGCCCGACGTGGAGTTCCTGGGCCGGTTCGAGGACCACGAGGGCCCCGCTCTCTATGCCGGTTGCGACATCGCCTGCGCGCCCTCCCCTTACGGCGAGAGCTTCGGCATCGTCATCGCCGAGGCCATGGCGGCCGGGAAGCCCGTGGTGGCTGCCGCCAACCGCGGCTATCGCACGCTGCTGGCCGACCACGCCGGCGAGCTCCTGGCCCCGCCCGGAGACGACGAGGCCTTCTATCACCGCCTGCGCCGCCTGGTGATGGACCCTGGGCTGCGCCAGCGGCTGGGCGCATGGGCCCAGGCGGAAGCTCTGCGGTACGATTGCCGCACCGTCGCGCCCGATCTCGTCGACATCTATCGCCGCGCGATCGCATCGCCGTCGCGCCGGCGTGCGGAGGCCCGAGCGCCCCGACTGGAGCCCGTCCTGGCGCGGGCCGGCTAGGGCCGACGCAACGACCTGCGGCCCCGCTCGTTCCGAAGTCGGGCGCGCCGATGGCCAAGCCGGCCACCGGCGCTTATGAATGCGCTGATCGGGAGCAGATCGGTATGACCAATCCAAGATCGGGCCATGCGGCCAAGGCCGCCATAGCGTCCGTCCTCGCCCTTGCCTTCGTGGCCCAGGCCGGCGTCGCCGCCGCCCAGGACTATGACCGCGGCCCGCCGCCGGGCGACTACGGCCCGCCCCAAGGCGAGTACGCGCCGCCGCCGGAGGGGGCCGACCAGTCCGCCTACGACTCGCGCACCCGGCGGCAGGACCAGGCCTATGCCGACGCCTATGCCGAGTGGGCGGCGCGCAACTGCGTGCAGCAGCGGCAGAACAACGCCGCCGCCGGCGCGGTGGTGGGCGGCGTGCTGGGCGCCCTGGTCGGATCGGGCATCGCCGGACGGGGCAACCACACCGGCGGCGCCATCGTCGGCGGGGCGCTGGGCGCCACCGCGGGCGCGGCCATCGGCTCCAGCAGCGGCAATCAGTCGTCCTGCCCGCCGGGCTACGTCGTGACGGGCGGCGCGCCGGCCTTCTATTACGGAGGCTACGCCCCGGTCTACGGGCCGTCCTGGTACAATCCCTGGATCTTCGTGGGCGGCCGCTGGACGTATCGGCCGTACCGGGCGTGGTACTACAACCATCCGAACTACTGGCGCCCGCGCGAGCGCGACCACGACCGCTACCGCCGCCGCTACTGATCTAAGGGGCGGATTTCGGAGCGCGCACCTGTCCGCTCAGCCGCCCTGGCGGTCGAAGGCGCGGGCGGCGAAATCGAGGAAGGCGGGCCAGTTGGGACCAGGCGTGTGGCCCTGGTGGTGCTCGCGATAGGCCATGTCGCCGCTGTCCGACAGGGTCAGCACCGGCGGGAACGCCGGGTCCAGCGGCCGTTTGCCGAGCAGCTGGTAGACCGCGCCCGCGCTGGCCTCGGCCATGAACATGCCGCGCGGATCGACCCAGGCGTCGTTGGCCTTGGCGCGGTCGTCCGCGCTGCCGGCGCCGATGAAGATCGGACGCGGGGCGACCAGGGCGACGATCGAATTGGCGTCGATCGGCAGGTCGTTGGCGTTCAGCGGGTCGGCCGCATACCTCAGGAACCTCCCAGCCATCCAGTGATACTCGTTGGAGGCGGCGACGTTCTCGACCGTCTCGCCCCAATGCCGGCGATAGGGGGCCGCCCCGCCCGCTCCGGACGAGCTGATGAAGCCCACCGCGAAGCGCGGATCGTAGGCCATCGCCACCAGCGCGGCCTTGCCGTATCGCGAGTGCCCCTGGATGGCGACCTTGCGGCCATCGGTATTCGGGTCGGTCCGCAGATAGTCCAGCAGACGGCTCGCCCCCCAGGCCCAGGCCCGGAGCACGCCCCAGTCGTCCAGCCTGCGCGGCCGGCCGCGGTTGGCCAGGCCGATGACGCCCGAGGTCAGGCCCGCGCCGTTGTCGGCCTGGATGCTATTGGGATCGACCAGCACATAGCTCCATCCCCGTTTCAGGATCTGCTCGCGATAGTCGGCGCCGGGCTCGGGCGCGAACGTCACGCCCGGGATCACCGGCGGCTTCAGCCAGATCAGCGACATCACCACCGGCGTCTTGCGGTGGGCCGCCGCCGCCGCCTCCGGCGTGGTCAGCTCGGCCTTGATGACCACCTCGATCGCGGGATCGGCGCGGTTGTCGAGCCGGCCGTCCAGCGCCTTGACCACCACCGGCACGCCGAAGCGGGTCTCGTGGGTCAGCCGCGCGATCGTCCAATGCACCGCGGGCGTGTGGGCCGGCGCCTTGCCATAGAGATCCTGGTCGGCGGCGGCGACGATCTCGGGCCGGCGCACCTTCCACCATTCCGCCGCGGTCTTGACCCGGCGACCGTCGGCTTCGACCAGCGGATCGGGCAGCGGAAAGGGATTGGCCTTGGCCTCGTCGTAGTTGGCGTAGTCGGGCGCCGCCGGGTTGCTGTTCTGCACGCCGGGGCGGGTGGCGGCGAGGCCGAGCAGGTGCAGCTCGCGCAGGCGCTCCTGCTCCGAGACCCTGGCGATCTGCGGGTTCGGCTGGGCCTGCAGGCCCGAGGCGGCGAGGAAGGCGGCGAGGCCGCAGGCGGCGGCGAGGCGGGCGGCGTCGGGCATGGCCCAAGCTTAACCCGTCCGGCCCTTCAGGAAAGGCGGGAAAGCGTCAGCTCGCCAGGGTGCGGGCCTCGGCGTCATCCTCGGGTTCGCACACGCGCTTCAGCACGGCGAACAGCTGCTGCAGCTTGATCGGCTTGGCCACCAGCGCGTCCATCCCGGCCCCCAGATACTCCTGCTCGTGATGCGACATGGCGTTGGCGGTCAGGGCGATGATCGGCGTCCGGGCCAGACCCCCCTGGCGCTCCAGCTCGCGGATGCGGCGCGAGGCGGTGGGGCCGTCCATCACCGGCATCTGGACGTCCATCAGGATCACGTCCCAGCCGCCCGCCTCCCAGGCGGCGAGGGCCTCCTCGCCGTTGCCGACGATCGCCACCTCCAGGCCCGCCTGGTCCAGCAGGGTGCGCAGCACCAGCTGGTTCATCGGATTGTCCTCGGCCGCCAGGATCCTCAGCGAGGACGCCTGGGGCGCGGACTCCGAGGTCTCCGCGCCGGGATCGACCAACGGCCGTTCGGCCGCCGCCAGCGGCAGACGGACGGTGAAGGTCGCGCCGCGGCCGGGGATGCTGTCCAGCAGGATCTGCCCGCCCATCAGGTGCACGAGCGCCCGGCAGATGGCCAGGCCCAGGCCCGAGCCGCCGTAGCGCCGGGTGGTGGAGGCGTCGGCCTGGGCGAAGCTCTCGAACACATAGGCCTGCTGCTCGATGGGGATGCCCGGCCCGGTGTCGGCGACGCGGATGACCAGCTGGGGGCCGTCGTGGCCGATCCCGACCTGGACCGAGCCCCGTTCGGTGAACTTCACCGCGTTGCTGACCAGGTTCTGCAGCACCTGGCGCACCCGCACCGGATCCCCGCGCCAACAGCCCTTCGCCGCCTGGTCGACGTCGAGGGTGATGCACAGGTCCTTCTGGGCGGCCAGGGCGCTGAAGGTGGCCACGACTTCCGAGGCGACCGCCTCCAGATCGACGATTCCGTCCTCCAGCTCGATGCGGGCGGCCTCGATCTTGGAGATGTCCAGCAGGTCGTTGAGCAGGCTGAGCAGCGCCTGGCCGGCGCCCTGGATCACGTCCAGGCGCTCGCGCTGGGGTGGGCTGAGATCGCCCCGCTCCATGGCCTGGGCCATGCCCAGCACGCCGTTCAGCGGCGTGCGGATCTCGTGGCTCATGGTGGCCAGGAACTCGCTCTTGGCCTGGTTGGCCGCCTCGGCGCGGTCGAGCGCCTCGGCCAGGGCCGCCTCGGAGGCGCGGATGTCGGTGACGTCCAAGCCCAGACTGAGCAGGCCGCCGTCCTCGGTCGGCACGTTGTCGACACGGATCCACTTGCCGTCGGGGATCTGGAATTCGACGCACATCCTGGTGTTGCGATGGGTCGGCGGCGCGCCGGGCATGGAGGCGATCAACGCCGAGAGCGGCATGCCCTCGCGGACCAGATGCCGGTTGGGTCCCATGACGAATTCGAAGGTGGTGTTCCAGACCACCAGCCGGTTGCGGTCATCGAACAGGGCCAGCGCGCTCGGCATGGCGTTGGTGGCCGTCCGCAGCCGCTGCAGCGCCCGCCGCTCGCCGACGCCCGACATCAGGGACACGGCTATGGCCGCGCCCAGCAGGACCAGCGCCATCGCCGCGACGAACATCGCGCTGGCTGCGTTGGAGAGCGCCGCGGTCGGGCCGGCCACGCCGCCGGGCGACAGCGACAGGCCGGCCATGGAGACGAAATGCATCCCGCCGATGGAGGCCAGGACGAACACGAGGCCGCCCGCGCGCCTCACGGGCCCTACGCCGGGGCCGCCGACGAAGCAGGCGACCAGCACCATGACGAAGCAGGTCAGCACGGCCGCGCCCTGCAGCGGCAGGTTCCAGTCCAGCCGGCCCGGCGCCGGCGCCCCCGCCAAGGCGGCGTAGTGCACGGTGACGAAGCCGAACGCCATGATGGCCGCGATGCGCAGGCGCGATTGCGTGGGCGGCGAGCCCCGGCGCAGCCAGCAGGTCGGCAGCGCGGCGGCCACGGCCAGGACCAAGGCGAGACCGACGGCCCAGGGCCTCAGACCCAGGGCGAAGGCGCGAAAGCCCAGCAGCGCCAGGACATTGGCCGCCCAGACGCCGGACCCGGCCGCCAGGGCATGGAAGCCCATCCAGGCCCAGCCCACCGGTCCCTTGACGTCCTGATGCTGGCTGCGCAGCCAATAGGCCGCCGACCCGGCGGTCGCGCAGATCGCACCGGCGAGCAGCACATAACCGACATCGTGTCCCGCCAGCGTCACGCCTTGAATGCCTGACAATGCAACTTCCTCGGCCCTACGATGCGCGAACATTAGGCGGATAAAGGTTATTGGCGAGTAAGCCGCCACATAACGGCCACGAGAACCTCCCGCCCGGCCCAGAAGATAAATGATTATCAAGGCTGAGGTCGCGTTAAGCTTTATCAGGACGGCTTCTCCGCTAACCTCAATTCTTATCCGGAGGTTAAGGGCACAGGCGGAAGCTCCTCCGTGGGCCAGTTGGGGGCCATGTGGGTATCGGGGGCGCCATGGAATCGCGCGTCACCTTGTCGCTCGTCGGGGCGACCTGTCTGTGGGTGTCGGCGCCAGCCGTGCTGGTCGCCCAGCTCATCATCTGGTTCAGGACGGGCGCCTGGCCGCCCTGGAGTTTCGGTGACGGGTGCGCCTTCGTGGGCCTCGGCCGGCCGGTGGTCACCTGGGCCGCGGGTCAGCAGATCTTCGATTGGGTCTGGTCCTGGCCGCTGTGGCTGGGACTCTTCGTCTCCACCGCCATCATGGCCGCCCTGATCCCGCACGCGCGCCACGACTGACCCCTTCGGTGGGAGCCAAGGGCTTGGCCGTGGGTTTAGCGGGAAGCATCCGACGAGACCCCGCCATGAAGCCGCCCGCCCTCCTCGCATTCGCCGCCCTGTCCCTGGCGCCCGCCGCCCACGCCGCCGACCTTTCGGGCCTGTGGATCGTCTCCACCAGCTTCGGCCCGACGCCGATGGTCATCGATTGCAGCATCCTGCAGGTCGGCGTGGCCCTGCAGGGCTGGTGCGAGCCCGAGAGCGCCGAGGCGGTCCCCCTCACCCTGAGCGGCGCCATCAACCAGAACAGCGCCAGCTGGGGCTACGACACGACCGTCCAGGGCCGGCCGGTTCGCCTGACCTATCAGGGCGCGGTGTCGGCCGATCAGACCGCGATCACCGGCCAGCTGGCTTACGGGACCTCGCCGCCCGCGGGCCTTTCCGCCGTCCGGAAGTAGGCTCGTCCAAGGCCTCCAGCAGCGGCGCCAGGAACGGCTCGTAGCGTCGCCAGCGGCCCGCCGCGCCCGAGTAGACCGGCTGGCGGACCTGCAGGGCGCTGGCGGTGCGGATCCGCCGCTGGGCGCGCTGGATGTCGATGCGGCCGCCGCCCGGGTCGAGGCCGCAGAACTGCAGGATGCGCCGACCCTGCCCCTCGAGGTCGGCGACCAGCGCCTCGTAGTCCACCTCCAGCATCGCGCCCTCGGGCAGCAGGGATCGCCAGTGGTCCATCAGACGCTCGTACGCGCGATGATAGCGGCCGAGCTCGCCGAGCTCGAAGCTGTAGGGCGCGCCCGGGCCGAACAGCTTGGAGAAGCAGGACAGGCAGGTGTCCCTGGGATCGCGGCGCGCGACGATGATCCTGGCGTTGGGCAGGGCCAGGCGGATCAGGCCCACCAGGCGGAAGTTGTCGGGGCGCTTGTCGACCACGCGCACCGCGTCCGGCGCCGCGGCCCGCAGGCGGGCGACATAGCGGGCGCCGATTTCGCGCACGCCCTTGCCGGGCAGGCGCGCCATGCCCTCGGGGAAGGCCAGCGGCCGCCCGCCCCGGACCATCTGGGCCGCGACCGCCTGGGGCAGCGCCGCCGTCTCGCCGGCGGCGAATACGCCCGGACGGCTGGCCAGGATCTGCTCGATCAGGGTGGTGCCCGAACGCGGCATGCCGACGATGAACACCGGAAGGCTCGAAGGGTCGCCCTTGCCAGCCTTGGCCTGCATCAGCTCGGGGGTGAAGGCGTCCCGAACGGCCTCCAGGAAACCCAGCACACGCGGCTCGTCGTAACCGACTTGGGCCCGGCGCATGGCGTTGCCCTCGGCGAGGAAGCGGAAGGCCGAGACCGTGTCGCCCGCCTCGTCCAGGGCCTGGCCGAGGGCGAAATCCAGATCGATGCGGTCCTGGAAGGCCAGCCGGTCGGCGTCGCGGGCGATGGCCTGCATCGCGGACAGGTGCGGATCGGCGGGCTGCAGCCGGCGGGCCTGGGTCAGGTGGTAGTAGTAGCGCACCGACCGCGGGGCCAGGCGGATGGCGCGCTCGATGGCGGCGACCGCCTCTTCGGTGCGCCCGAGCTCGATCAGCAGCACGCCCTTGTTGTCCAGGGCCTCGGCATAGCCGGGGTTGAGCGACAGCGCCCGCTCGAAGCTGGCCAGCGCCTCCTCGGCGCGGCCCATGCCCTCCAGGGGATCGCCGCCGGCGGCCAGGGCCCGGCCCCGGTTGCTCCAGGCCTCCGGATAGTCGGGCTTGAGCGCCAGGGCGCGCTCGAAGCTGGCGAGGGCGTCGGCCGGACGGCCGAGGTCCATCAGCGCCACGCCCTTGTTGTTGTGGGTGAAGACGTGGTCGGGCCTCGCCTCGAGGGCCCGGTCGTAGCTCTCGATCGCATCCTGGGGCCGGCCCAGGTCGCGCAGGGCCACGCCGCGGTTGGTGAGCGCCGGCACGTGCGCGGGGTCCAGCGCCAGGGCCCGCTCGTAGCTCTCCACCGCCTCGTCCAGCCGACCCAGACGGATCAGGGCGTTGCCGCGGCCGTTCCAGGCATCCGGCGTCCGGGAGTCCAGCGCCAGCGCGCGCTCGTAGCTGGACAGGGCGTCCGGCAGCTCGCCCATGCCGCTCAGCACCGCCGCCAGACGCGCCCAGGCGGGGGCGTCGTCGGGCCGCGTGCGCAGGGCGGCCGACAACAGCTGGCGGGCCTCGGGGAAGCGCCCGCGCTCCTGCTCCAGGAAGCCCAGGAACCTCAGGGCGTCCGGCTGGCCGGGTTCGGCCGCCAGCACGGCCCGGTAGAGCCGGTCCGCTTCGTCCAGCGCCCCGGCCTTGTGCCGGTCCAGCGCCTGGCGGAGCACGGCCAAGGGCTCGGAGCCGGCGGCGGGCGGGGTCTGGTCCATGTGCGGGTTCTAAAGCAAGGGCGGGCCGGAATAACCCCTTGCATTCTTTCCCGAGCGGGCACTTGAGTGCGCAGGGCCAGCTGCCCGAGCGGGTCTCTGGATGCGGTGGGAGCCAATGGCTGACCGGCGCGATCGACCGGTCGTCCGAATCTCGGCGCGGCGGCGCGCGCGCCTCGCCGCCTGCGTCCTGACCGCGTGCGCCTTCGCCCTGGCCGGCTGCCGCTACGACATCTTCGACGCCCAGGGGCCGGTGGGCGCTGCCGACGCCCTGATCACCCTGGACGCCCTGGTGATCATGCTGGCCATCGTCGTCCCGACCATACTGGCGACCTTCGGCTTCGCCTGGTGGTTCCGGGCCTCCAACACCCGCGCCCGCTACCGGCCCGACTGGAACTACTCGGGCCGGCTGGAGCTGCTGGTCTGGGCCATCCCGATCCTGGTGATCATGTTCCTGGGCGGGGTCATCTGGATCGGCTCGCACGAGCTGGACCCCGCCCAGCCCCTGCCCTCCTCGGCCAAGACCCCGCCGCTGAACGTCCAGGTGGTGTCGATGGACTGGAAGTGGCTGTTCATCTACCCCGACCAGGGCGTCGCCAGCGTGAACCGGCTGGTGGTTCCGGTGGGAACGCCGGTGCACTTCACCCTGACTTCGGCCAGCGTGATGAACGTGTTCTTCGTGCCCCAGCTGGGCAGCATGATCTACACCATGAACCACATGGCCGATCAGCTCTGGCTGCAGGCCGATCGCCCCGGAACCTACCTCGGCGAGTCGGGCCACTTCTCCGGCGACGGCTTTTCCGACATGACCTTCGACGTGGACGCCGTGGCGCCCCAGGCCTTCGCGGCCTGGGCCAAGGGCGTGCAGGCGTCGGGCCCGGTCCTGGACGCCCCGGCCTATCAGGCGCTCGAGGTCCAGAGCCGCCATGTGCCGCCTTTCACCTACCGCAGCGCCGCGCCGGGCCTGTTCCAGGACATCGTCAACCAGCAGCTGCCGCCGGGCCCCGGTCCGGCGGGCGTCACGCGGCCGAAGTAGCGGGGAGCCTGGAATGTTCGGCAAGCTGACCTGGAACGCCATCCCCTGGGACCAGCCGATCCCGCTGGTCTCCGCCGGGGTGGTGATGGTCGCGCTTCTGGCGGTGCTGGCCTATGTCGCGATCAAGGGCTGGGTTCCGTACATCTGGCGCGAGTGGATCACCAGCGTCGATCACAAGCGTATCGGGGTCATGTACATGTTGCTGGGCGTGGTGATGCTGCTACGCGGCTTCATCGACGCGGTGATGATGCGCTCGCAGCAGTCGATGGCCTTCCATGCCCTGGGCTACCTGCCGCCCGAGCACTACGACCAGATCTTCTCGGCCCACGGCACGATCATGATCTTCTTCGCGGCCATGCCGCTGATCATCGGGCTGATGAATTTCGTGGTGCCGCTGCAGCTGGGCGTGCGCGACGTGGCCTTCCCCACCTTGAACTCGGTGAGCTTCTGGCTGACCTGCACGGGCGCCCTTCTGGTCAACATCTCGCTGGTGGTGGGCGAGTTCGCGCGCACGGGCTGGCTGCCCTACCCGCCCCTGTCGGAGCTGAGGTACTCGCCCGGAGTGGGCGTCGACTACTACCTGTGGTCACTGCAGATATCCGGGGTGGGCACGCTGCTGACCGGGGTGAACTTCGTCACCACGATCCTGAAGATCCGCGCGCCGGGCATGGCATACCTGCGCATGCCGATGTTCACCTGGACCTCGCTGGCCTCGAGCCTGCTGATCGTCGCCGCCTTCCCGGTGCTGACCGCCACCCTGGCGATGCTGACGCTGGACCGCTACCTGGGCTTCCACTTCTTCACCAACGACGGCGGCGGGAACGTGATGATGTTCATGAACCTGATCTGGGCCTGGGGGCATCCCGAGGTCTACATCCTGGTTCTGCCCGCCTTCGGCGTCTTCTCGGAGGTGGTGTCGACCTTCTCCGGCAAGCCCTTGTTCGGCTACCGCTCGATGGTCATGGCGACGATGTTCATTTGCATCGTCTCCTACTGCGTCTGGCTGCACCACTTCTTCACCATGGGCGCCGGCGGCGACGTCAACGCCATCTTCGGCATCTCCTCCTCGGTCGTCGCGGTGGGCACGGGCGTGAAGATCTACAACTGGCTCTTCACCATGTACGGCGGGCGCATCCGCTTCGCCTCGCCGATGCTGTGGGCCATGGGCTTCATGGGCACCTTCATCATCGGAGGCATGACCGGGGTGATGCTGGCGGTGCCGCCGACGGACTTCCTGGTCCACAACTCCATGTTCCTGGTGGCGCACTTCCACAACGTGATCATCGGCGGCGTCGTGTTCGCGGTGTTCGCCGGCTACACCTTCTGGTTCCCCAAGGCCTTCGGCTTCCGCCTGCACGAGGGCTGGGGCAAGGCCGCCTTCTGGCTGACCCTGATCGGCTTCTGGGCGGTGTTCGCGCCGCTCTACATGACCGGTCTTCTGGGCATGACCCGCCGGCTGCAGCACTTCGACTTCGCGCCCTGGGCGCCGTGGATCAAGGCCGCGGGGTTCGGCATGATCTTCGCGGTCGCCGGCGCCGCCTGCCAGGTGATCCAGCTGGTCTACAGCATCGTCCATCGCGACAAGCTGCGCGATTACACCGGCGATCCCTGGGACGGCCGCTCGCTGGAGTGGGCGACCACCTCGCCGCCGCCGGTGTTCAACTTCGCCGTCCTGCCCGACGTGCACGGCGAGGAGGCCTACTGGGGCCTCAAGCAGCGCGCCCGCGAGCTCGGCCAGCTCAGGCCCGAGCCCGAGTACCAGCCGATCCACATGCCACGGAACAGCCCCACCGGGTTCGTCTGCGCCTTCTTCGCCACCATCATCGGCTTTTCTCTGATCTGGCACATCTGGTGGCTCGCGATCGTGGGCCTGGTGGGCGCCTACGCCACCTTCGTGGTGTTCGCCTGGCGTGACGTCGCCGAATACTGGATCCCGGCCGAGGAGGTGGCGCGGCTCGACCGCCTGAACCGCTCCACCCGCGCCGAAGCGATCAGCCGCACGGGCCTGGCGCCCTCATGACCGCCATCCATCCCGACATCGAACGCGCCGACCCCAATCTCGTCGGCCACGGCCATCATCGCGACGCGCCTGGACATGGCGGCGGCGGCCCGGCGCCCGTCCGCATCGTCGTCGGCTACGGCTTCTGGATCTTCCTGCTGTCCGACATCGTGATGTTCTCGTGCTTCTTCGCCGCCTATGCGGTGCTGCACGGGGCGACCGCCGGAGGGCCCACGGCGCGCCAGCTGTTCGACCTGAACACGGTGCAGATGGAGACGGCCTGCCTTCTCGCCTCCAGCTTCTCCTGCGGCCTGGCGAGCCTGGCGGCCTACGCCCACTATCCCATCAAGTTCTACTCGGCGATGGCGGTGACCTTCGTGCTGGGGACCGCCTTCCTGGCGCTGGAAGGCCTGGAGTTCGCCCATCTGGTCTCCATCGGCGCGGGGCCCCAGCGCAGCGCCTTCCTCTCGGCCTTCTTCAGCTTGGTGGGCTGCCACGGCGTGCACGTCACCGCCGGGCTGCTGTGGCTGCTGACCATGATGGCCCAGGTGTTCGCCAAGGGATTCCGGCCCGACATCCTGCGCCGGATGATGTGCTTTGCGCTGTTCTGGCACGCGCTGGACATCATTTGGGTGGCCCTGTTCACCGTCGTCTACCTTCTGGGCGTGATCTCATGAGCACCAGCGACGAGACCCGGTTCAGCCATCCGGCCGAAAACGAACAGGCCCTGTCCGGCGAAGACATCGCGCCCGGCGACGAGAGGCTGGACGGCACCGGCGTCGCCCAGGGCGCCCGTGGCTACATCATCGGCCTGCTGCTGGCGGCGGGCCTGACGGCGGCCTCCTTCCTGTTCGTCCATTCCGACCTAATCTGGGCGCCCTCGATCCCCACCTTGCTGATCGTGCTGGCGATCTCCCAGATGGGCGTGCACCTGGTGTTCTTCCTGCACATCACCACCGGCCCGGACAACACCAACAACGTCCTGGCCCTGGCCTTCGGGGTGCTGATCGTCTTCCTGATCATCGCCGGCTCGTTGTGGATCATGGCCAATCTGAACAGCCACATGCCCTCGATGAACCAGGTCATGGACATGCAGCGGTAACATCGCCGCCGGCGCCGGCAAGCTCGGCCATGGGAACTCCGACGGCGATCGTTGGTTAGGAGCCGCGGAGCCCTTCACACCCGCCCCCACCCCCCTCGTCGAGGGGCTCCACCTTCCTCCAAAGCGGAGTGACGGCGGCAACCTGAGCACGGTCTTTCGACTCGCAATGTTCTGTAATAAATTCGCAATTTTCCGAGCCGCGGCGGGTTCTCGGGGGCCCCAATGAGCGACGACCAAGGCCCCGGGGCCGAATTCGACCGGTTGCTGGACGACATCCGGGAGGACTGGCGCCGGCTGGACGCCGCCAAGGACGATCTGACCAGGCGCCGTATCCGCAAGGACATGCAGGCCCTGTTCGAGACGTTGCGCCGCCGGCTCGAGGAAGACCCGCCGCCCTGAGCCGATTCAGGCGGACGCGGTCTTGAGGCCCCGGTGCTCCAACAGGGGCCCGATCTCGGGATCCTTGCCGTAGAAGGCGCGGAACATCTCGCCGTAATCGCCTGTGTGGCCGCGCGAGAGGATCAGGTCGCGGAACCTCTGGCCGTTCTCGCGGGTGAGCCCGCCGTGCTCGAGGAACCAGTGGTAGGCGTCCACGTCCAGCATCTCGGCCCAGAGGTAGGCGTAATAGCCGGCCGCGTAGCCGCCGCCCCAGACGTGCTTGAAGTAGCTGGTGCGATAACGCGGCGGCGTCGCCTCGAAGTCCACGCCGGCGGCCCTCAGCGCCTCGGCCTCGAAGGCGTCGACATCCTGGACGGGCGCGTCGGGCGCGATGGCGTGCCACTGCATGTCCAGCCGCGCCGCGGCCAGCACCTCGCCGATGGAATAGGCCTGGTTGAAACGGGCGACGGTGGAGATCTTGCCGGCCAGGGCCTCGGGCATGGGCTCGCCGGTCCGGTGATGGACGGCGTAGCGCTTCAGCACGTCCGGATGCAGCGCCCAGTGCTCGTTGAACTGGGACGGCAGCTCGACGAAGTCGCGCGCCACGCTGGTCCCCGACAGGCTCGGATAGTCCTGGTCGGCGAAGAGACCGTGCAGGGCGTGGCCGAACTCGTGGAACAGGGTGGTCACCTCCATCAGGCTCAGCAGCGCCGGCTGCCCGGCCGCGGGCTTGGTGAAGTTGCAGACATTGTAGACCACCGGCTTGGTCCCCAGGAGCCGGGACTGGTCGACGAAATTGCCCATCCAGGCCCCGCCGGCCTTGTTGTCGCGCTTGAAGAAATCGAAATAGATCAAGCCGATGGCCGAGCCGTCCTGATTGAACACCTCATGCACGGTGACGTCGGGGTGATAGACCGGCAGGTCGGTGCGCGGCTTCAGCACGATGCCGTAGAGCCGCTCGGCCACATGGAACAGGCCGTCCCGCAGCACCCGGCCCAGCTCCATGTAGGGCTTCAGCTCCTCCTGGTTCAGATCGTATTTCCGCTTGCGCAGCCGTTCGGCGTAGCGCTCCCAGTCCCAGGGCTTGAGCTCGAAGTTCTGCCCCTCGGCGGCGATCAGGGCCTGCAGCTCCAGGGCTTCCGCTTCGATGGCCGCGCGGGCCGGGCCGGTCAGCTGGTCGAGGAAACCCTCGACCGCCTCGGGCGTGGCCGCCATCTGGTCCTGCAGCGCAAAGGCGGCGAAGCTGCCATGCCCGAGCAGCCCCGCCTTCTCGGCCCTCAACGAGGCGATCTCGGAGATCACCGCGCGGGTGTCGTGGTCGTCGCCGCGCTCGGCCCGGTTCCAGGCGCGCACGAACAGCGCCTCGCGCACGGAGCGGTCTTCCAGCCTGGCCAGCGCCGGCTGCTGGGTGGTGTTGAACAGGGGCAGCGACCACTTGCCGTCCAGCCCGCGCGCCTTGGCGTCATGGGCGGCGGCGGCGATCTCCTGGGGGCCGAGCCCGGCGAGCTGGGCCGCGTCGTCGACCACGAAGGCGCCGGCCTTGGCGCCCGCCAGCAGCTTCTGCTCCAGGGTGGTCTGCAGCGTCGAGATGGTCTCGTTCAGGGCCATCAGCCGGGTCCGGGCGGCCTCCGGCAGGCCGGCGCCGGCGCGCTCGAAGGCCTGCCAGGTCACCTTCACCAGCTGGCGCGCCTCGGGGCCGAGCGGAAGGTCGTCCAGCTGGTCGTGGACGGCTTTCACCCGGCCGAACAGCCGCTGGTCCAGATAGATGGCGTCGCTATGGGCGGCCAGTCGCGGCGCCAGCGCGATCTCGATCTCCTGCAGCGTGTCGTTGGTGTTGGCCGCGGTCAGAGCGCTGAAGACATGGCTGGCGCGCGACAGCATCTGGCCCGAGCGCTCGAGCGCCACGATGGTGTTCTCGAAGCTGGGCGGGGCCGGATCGGCGGCGATCAGCTCCAGCTCGGCGCGCTGGCGGCGCATCCCCTCCTCCAGCGCCGGACGGAAATCGGCGTCGGTGATCCGGTCGAACGGCGGGGCCTGGTAGGGAAGAGGGCTGGGTGCGGCGAACAGAGTCTGATCGGGCGTGGGGGACATCTGCGGTCTTATGCTGAAAAGGGTAGGCCCTATCTCGGCGCGCCCGCCCCTCAGAGCAAGCGTCGCCGTCCTGGGCTCCGCGGCTCAAGACCGGAAAGTGGTGCTTCGCAGCTCTCGGCTCGCAGCGCGCAGCTCGGCCTGGAACGACGGCTTGGCGAGAAGCTCCTGGCCGATCTGGTCGCCGAGGGTCTTTCCGGCGGCGATGTCGCTCGGAAAATGGTGCGCGCACACCACTCGCTCCCGCGCATAGGCCTGAGCCCGGGCATAGAGGGCCTGTCGCCGGGCAGGAACGGCGGCGGCCAGAACCGTGGCGACCGAGAAGGCCATGGCGGCATGTCCGCTGGGATAGGAGTCCTCCTGGTCCTTGTGCCCGAGGCATGGCTGGAGGCTGCGGTCGACCATCCACGGGCGCCGGCGCTGGAAATGGCTTTTGGCGCGTCGGACCACGATCTTCTCGTCGTGCCGCACGTCTTCAAGCAGGGCAGCGGTCTGCGGCAGGAGCTTTAGATCGTAGCCCGGGCCAAGCGCCGCGATCAGGGCCTGTCCATCCTTATGCCTGTCGTCCCAGGCGAACTGGCTCCGATCCTCGTCGGTACGCCGCCGCTGCAGCCGTCGAAGCTCTGCAAGCTCCAGCCTGGCCCGTGGGGATCCCTCGGCCGGGGGCGGGGCGAGCGCCAGGCCGACATCCGCCTCCGCATCGGTGAGGAACTTCGGCTGCGCCGGCGGCCCGTCCGGCTTGGCCAAGGCGGCGCCCGCGCAAAACAGCGAAGCAAGCGCGAGAATGGTGACCGTGCGATCGGGAGTCTTCATTCGAACCCGCTCCATGCTGGGAAAGGAAAGGCGGCGTCGCGGGGGGACGCCGCCTTGGCGGAGCCGAGTGAGGGGATCGCCCCCGCCGTCAGCTAGTGTCCCGGTTGCGAAGTTCGCAAGCGCCATTTGTGGCCTCGAGCGAACTTCGGAACCAAAGAAGACACGAGCAAGTGTATGTTTCTAGTGTGGTTCACGAATTTGAAGTTCGCATCAGCGCCGCCGCAATCATCTTGCGAACTTCAGATTCGCCACACTATAGCGTCGCCCTCAGCGTCAGCTGGAAGCTCCGCTCTGGCTGCCACCAGTATTGATCGTGGTTATCCAGCGGATTTGGCGTGGGACCGTCGTTGATCGAAATGTCGGTGACGTTGCGGTTGTCGAACAGGTTGTAGATTCCACCCTGGATCTTAAACCGTCCGAAATCGTAACCGACGACCAGATTGGTCGTGTTGTAGGCGTTGATCTTGTAGGCCGCCGGCTCGCCATTGTCGGCCCACGAGGGGCCCACGAACTTATTGATCATCGAAGCCGTGAATCCGTGCCCCTTGTAGATAAGCCCCAGGGCGGCCGTCCATTCGGGCGCTTCTTTGATCTGATTTCCGGTATCGTCCTTGGCGGAGTTCACCGAGCCGTTCGCGAAGAGGGCGAGACCGAAGCGCATGGCATAGGTCGCTTCGCCTTCCACGCCCTTGTAGACCACCGTCCCGGGCAGGTTGACGTAGTAGTTGTTGCTCTTTGGACCCACCGTTCCGAACTTGTTGGTGAACTGGATGTAGTACACATCGGCATCGAAGGTAAGATCATTGGCGTTATAGACCGCACCGAGCTGGTAATTGGTCGAAAGCTGGGGCTTTACGGCGGGGTGCTCGTTCGGCAGCGGGACGTAGAACACCTTGAGCGGCGGCACCAGGAAGCCCTGGGCGTACTGCCCATAGACCGACCACTGGCTGTCGACCCGATAGTTGACGTTCAGGTAGGGCGTGGTCCGCTGGAAGGTCTCCTGGGAGGAGAAGTCCACGAGGCGCGTCTTGGATGCGACCGGCGCGTCCACCGTGCGGGTGAAGTGCAGGTACTTGACCCCGGGCGTGATGCTCAGCGCCGCCAGAGGATGGATCTCGACATCCAGGAAGGGCTGATACTGCGTCCAGCCGGAATGCTCGACGAACTGTATGTCGGAAGGCGGGATCGGTCCGCTCGCCGGCGGCTTCTCGATCGGATTGGGGGCGCCGCCCAGGGTCCAGTCGATGTCGTAACGGTGCCGCTGGGTGACGGCCACCTCGTACCAGATGCCGGCGCGCGCCTGGCCGGTGACGCCGCCGAAAGCGAAGTCCTGCGACGCCCGCGCGATGTCGCCCCAGACGCGGTAGCTGTTCAGCTTGTCGTAGCCGGCGACGTCCTCGTTTCCCTTGGGCCCGGCCTTGGTGCCCCATCCGGGATAGGTTCCAGCGATCATGTCCGGCAGCGACTGCGTCGTGTCGGTGGCCGATAGGGTGCTGTTTCTATAGGAGTAGGTGTAGCCGGTCTCCTCGAAGCTGAACCCATGGGCCAGATGTCCGGCCAGCCGGATGTACTCGAAGTCGGTGTGCTTGGTGACAGTATTGTATCCGAAATAGGTCGGCAGCGCCGGATCGTTGCTCATCGAGAAGCTCTTGCCGTACTTGGCTTCCTGAGCGAGCGTGATCCCGTCATTGTCCGGCTGGTTGATCTTCCCGGAATTGTGGGTGGCCAGGGCCGTCAGGGAGATATTGTCGGTGATCGGCAGCTCCATCTTCACGAACTGGTTGAATTCGCGGACGTGTGCGTAGCTGAGCGCGCCGTCGGACCACAGCTCCTGGAAATTGGCGGTGAACTTCGCCCCGCCGAGCTGCGCCACCCGCCCGCTCTGCAGGGTGGTGACGAAGTTGCGCGTGTTCCAGCTGCCGTAGGTGGCCTTCTGCTGCGCGTAGGGATCGTCGCTCAACGAGCGGGAATATAGCTCGATCGAGCCGCCGAAGGATGCCTGGCCGAGGTCGCCGGCGCGCCCTGGACCGCGGTCCACCTCGACGGCGCCAGTGGTGGAGGCCGGGAAATAGGAGGTGGTGTGGTGGGTCGGGTCGTTGGTGTCGCCGAACGGGATGCCGTCGTACCTGACGTTGTACTCACCGTCCCCGAAGCCGCGGATGGTGGCGTCCTTCTCGCTCAGACCGGGGCCGTTGCTGGCGACGCCTGCGGTGCTGGGCGTAACGGTCACGATCCCGGTGTAGTCCGAAGTGTCCGCCACCGAATCCTCGATGAAGGTGCGGGTCACGATCGAGGTCGGCTGAATGGCGTTCAGCGGGGCCTTGGTCGGCGCCAGGGCGGCGGCCGTTCCCTTGGGGGCCGAGATCACCACTTCCTCGAGCTCGGGAGCGTCGGGCGCCTTGGCGGCCACGTCCGGCGCCTGTGTGGCTATCGGCCCGGACTCCGCGGCGCAGGCTGCGCCGCCGAAGGACAGTGCGCCTGCCGCCGCAAGCGCCGCAACCGACGTGCACGCCCCTCGCACCAGCGGCGCGCCGCAAGACGTCTTGAACATGGAAGGCCCCCTCTGCCTCGTCACAATTGGGGGCCTTTCACCGGATCGTACGGCAGCGCCTCAAGTGAAGTTTACATAACCGAATATTGAAGGTTTTATTACACGGTCGGCTAAGTGTCTGTCGCGGCTGCGAAAGCCGTCTGTCCGGTTATTCTTCCTGCCGACTGCTGGCGCAGATTGAGATTTCTCAATCTTTTCTTGGATTGAGATGCGTGGCCAAGTGAGTTAGCGGATGACCTTTTGCTTTGCCTGCCGAGGGGACGATGACCGACACGAAAGCGGATCGGGCGTCGGCGGGGCGCGTGCTCCTTATCGAGGACGAAGAGGCGACCGCCTCGGGACTTCGCGAAGGTCTCTCGGCCAACGGCTGGCGGGTCGACTGCGCGGCTGCGGGACGCGAGGGACTGGCGCTGGCGGCGCAAGGCGGCTTCGACGTGCTCATTGTGGACCGCATGCTGCCGGAGCTGGACGGCCTGAGCCTGGTGACCGAGTTGCGCGCCAAGGGGCTCGACACCCCGGCGCTGTTCCTGACCGCGCTTGGATCCATCGCCGATCGCGTGGCCGGCCTCGATGCGGGCGGCGACGATTACTTGGTGAAGCCATTCGCCTTCGCCGAACTCAACGCCCGCCTGAACGCCCTCGCCCGGCGTCCCGGCCGGCAGCGCGATCCGGTGACGCTCAGCCTGGGCCACCTGCAATTGGACAGGCTCGCCCGGACCCTTCGCCGCGGAGGCCGGGAAATCGAGCTCCTGCCGCTCGAGTTCAAGCTCCTGGAGTTCCTGATGCTGAACGCCGGACAGGTGGTCACGCGCAAGATGCTTCTTGAGAAGGTCTGGGGATTCCAGTTCGACCCGCAGACGAACATCGTCGAAACCCACCTGAGCCGGCTGCGCGGCAAGATCCAGGCCCCGGGCGAAGCCTCCCTCATCGTGACCATCAGAGGGGCCGGCTATGTCATCGGCGCGCCCGCGTCGATCGGCGCAGGCCAGCCGTGACGGCGGCGCATCCCCCCGTCCGGACCTCTGACCTTTCCGCAGGGGTAGGAACGCGTTCGCGCACGCCCGCGGCCCGGCGCGACAGCGTGTTCGGGGCGCTCGGGAGCTCGGCCGGGCGGCTTGGACGAACCGTCGAAGCGCTGTCTTCCGGCGTCGGCGCCAGGTTGGCTCTGGCCCAGGCGCTGGTGCTCGTCTGCGCGCTCGGCGTGGCCGGGGGCGTCATCCACCTCTCCGAACAGCTGATCGGCCGCAACGTGATCCGGCACAATGTGCTCGGCGAGACCGGATCGCTGGTGGCCGAATTCTATCAGAAAGGCGCCGCTCACCTTCCGCATACGGTGGAGAAGCGGTCGCGCCTCTGGCACGGATTCCAGTACCGGCTGAGCGGGCCGGACGGGCGATGGCGCGCCGGGGCCCTGCCCGCCGTCAGCGGCGCGGGCTGGGAAACGGTCGTAGATCGCCGCCACGGATCGGGCCGGTCGTTCCTGGTGTTCGTCTCCTCCCTGCCGGACGGCTCCACGCTGGCGGTCGGGCAGGACCTGGCGCAAGAGGCGCGTCAGCAGACCACGATGACGCTGGTCCTGATCTGTTGCGGCGTGGCCGGCGCCGCCGCTGGCTTCACGGTCTCGATCATCGTCATGGGTGGGGTCTGGCGACGGGTCGCGGAGGTGGCTCGAACGGCCCGGCGGGTCTCGACGGGACGCCTGGACATCCGGGCGCCGGTCCGCCCGGGCGGCGCCCGGGACGAAATCGACGAGCTCGGCCTCGCCTTCAACACCATGCTGAACGAGATCGACGACCTCGTGGGGCAGGTGCGGCACGTCTCCGCCTCCATCGCCCATGATCTGCGCACCCCCCTCACCCGTGTTCGCCAACAGCTCGAACGACTGCGGTCCGACACCACCGACTCCTCGGCCGTCCGCGACGGCGTCGAGCGGATCGATGCGGAGCTGGAGGAGGTCCTGCGCGGCTTCGACGCCATGCTGCGCCTTGCCGAGATCGAGAACAACGCGATCCCGACCGGCGCCGAGCTGGAACTGGGAGAGCTCGCCGGACGCGTGGCGGAAGCCTATCGGCCGGATATCGAGGAGGCCGGACGCCAGTTCTCGACCCGCATCGAGCCCGCTCGAGTCTTCGGCGACCCTCAGCTCATCGCCCAGCTGCTGGCGAACCTGCTGGACAATGCCTTGCGGCACACGCCCAGGGGCGCGTCCCTGGAGCTCGGCGTCGCACGACGCGGCGGCGTCGCCACGGTCTATGTGGCCGACCAAGGGCCGGGGGTGCCGCAGGAGCTGAGGTCGCTCGTGCTCCTGCGCTTCCGACGACTGGACGACAGCCGAAACGGCGGCGGCTGCGGACTCGGCCTCGCCATCGTCGCGGCGATCGCCAAGCGCCATGGAGCGGAGTTGAGGCTGCTCGACAATCACCCCGGATTGCGCGTCGAGCTGCAATTCCCGCTGAGCACTTAGTCTCCGCCGGGGGCGGGCAGCCGTGCGAGCCCGCCCGCCTCGAAGGGTCAGATCGCCGTGCCGACGGCGGCGGTCGAGACCAGGACCCCCGCCACCACTGCCACGACCACCCAGATGGCCAGGGCCACCACGATGGTCATGACCGAATAGACCACCGCCTTGTCTTCGGGCGCCTTCATCAGCCGGGGGATGCCCAGGTACATCAGATAAAGGCTGTAGACGCCAATGATCGACAGGGCGCTGACCGGCGGGACGAGCTGGAAGACCGCGAAGATCCAGGACGCGGTCCAGGCGTAGACCGAGACCTTCAGCGCCTGGATGCGGCTTCGGGTCCCGCCGAAGCTGGGCGCCATGACGTCGATCGCCACCGCCAGCACATAGACGCCCGCCAGGTTCAGGCCGTAACCAACCAGGGCCGACACGATCGAGCGGATCAGCGGCGGATGCTCGGTCACGACGAAGCCCTGCCGCCCGAACAACTGGCCGCCGATCAGTCCCGCCACCGGACCGATGGCCGCCAGGATGCAGGCGTAGCGGAGGTAGAGGCTCTTGACCGTGGCCTCCTCGCCGTCGATCCGCTCCCACTCCTGGGCCGGCGAGAAGAGGATGTTCTTGATCCGCTGCTGCAGCCAAGTTCGGCCGCCGCCCGGACCTTGTTCGGTCACCGCCATCGCCCCGCTCCTCTTCCCTGAAGCGGCAGCATAGCCGTCATTCGCCTGCTTGGGGAACCGGCATCGATTCGGCCCGGCCGCGACTCGCGGCAAGATGACCGCTTCCTGAGCGGAGTGTGCCTGTGGCGCGGGATGGCGCGGTCTATGTCTGTCAGAGCTGCGGCGCGGCCCACGCCCGCTGGTCGGGGCAGTGTACGGCCTGCAACGCCTGGAACAGCCTGGTGGAGGAGTCGGGTTCGGCCCCGCCCGGCGCGCTGCAGCCGGCCAAGCCCTCGGGCCGCCCCGGCAGGACCCGCGGCCTCAGCTTCGAGGACCTGAAGACCGAGACCCCCTCCCCGCCCCGGCTGGCCACCGGCCTGGACGAATTCGACCGGGTCTGCGGCGGCGGGCTGGTCGCCGGCTCGGCGATCCTGCTGGCCGGCGATCCCGGCGTCGGCAAGTCCACCCTGCTGCTCCAGGTCGCCGCCGCGGCCGCCGCGCGGGGGGCGGCCTGCGCCTACATCTCGGGCGAGGAGGCGATCGAGCAGATCCGCTCGCGCGCCCAGCGCATGGGCCTGGGCGAGAGCCCGGTGAAGCTGGCCGCCGAGACCTCGCTGCGCGACATCCTGGAGGGCCTGAAGCGCGAGCCGCTCGACCTGGTCGTCATCGACTCCATTCAGACCCTGTGGAGCGACGCCCACGAGGCGGGACCCGGCTCGGTCACCCAGGTGCGAGCCGCCACGGGCGAGCTGGTGCGCCTGGCCAAGCGACGGGGCGTCGCCATCGTCCTGGTCGGCCATGTCACCAAGGAAGGCCAGATCGCCGGGCCTCGGGTGGTCGAGCACATGGTCGACGCGGTCTTCGCCTTCGAGGGCGAGCGCGGCTATCCGTTCCGCATCCTGCGCGCGGCCAAGAACCGCTTCGGCGCCACCGACGAGATCGGCGTCTTCGAGATGTCCGACGCGGGCCTCAGGGAGGTGCGCAACCCCTCGGCCCTGTTCCTGGGCGAAGGCGGCGAACGGGCGGCCGGATCGGTGGTGTTCGCCGGCGTCGAAGGCTCGCGCCCGGTGCTGGTGGAGTTCCAGGCGCTGGTGGCGCCCTCCGCCTATGGCACGCCGCGCCGCGCGGTGGTGGGCTGGGACTCCGGACGCCTGGCCATGGTGCTGGCGGTGCTCGAAGCGCGCTGCGGCCTTGGATTCGGCGATCGCGATGTCTACCTGAACGTGGCTGGCGGCCTGCGAATCAGCGAGCCTGCAGCGGATCTCGCCGCCGCCGCCGCGCTCGTGTCCTCGGCCCTGGATGCCCCGTTGCCGCAAGACTGCGTCGTTTTCGGAGAAGTCAGCCTCTCGGGCGAAGTGCGCCCGGTCGGGCGCATGGAGGCTCGGCTGAAGGAGGCCGCCAAGCTGGGGTTCGGCCGCGCCCTGGCGGCGTCCGGGGCCCCCGAGGGCGCGGCGCTGAAGGTGATCGGCGTGAGCCGGCTGGCGGACGCGGTGGCCCGCATCGGCGAAGGGGCGCTCTCGTGACCCCGTTCGACCTCATCGCCCTGCTCATCCTGGCCGGATCGGCCGGGATCGGCTTCGTGCGCGGCGCCGCGCGCGAGGTGGTGACGGTGGTCGCCTCCATCCTGGCCCTGGTGATCGCCATCGTTGGCCTGCGGGTCTCGGGGCCCCTGGCGCGGCACGTGATCCACGTCGCCTTCCTGGCCAACGCCGTGGCCATCCTGGTGGTGTTCGCCCTCGCCTACGCCGCCCTGGTCCTGCTCGGCCGGCGTCTCGCCCGGCGCATCCCGGGCGCGGAGGCCGGCGGACGGGCCGACAAGCTGGTCGGCGCGGGGGTCGGCCTGGTGCGCGGGATCGTGGCGCTGGGCGTGCTGTTTCTGCTGTTCACAGTCGCCACCCCGCCCGAGCGGACGCCCGGCTGGGTGAAGCATGCGGCCCTGTATCCTCTCTCGCGCGCGGCGGGGCATGTGCTAATAGCTCTGGGCCCGGAAGGTTCGGCCGTGGCCCACAGGGTTGTGGGCGGATCCGGCGAGGGAGCGTCCCCCGCCTCGGATGGCCCCGGTTACGACGCCGCCTCGCGCAAGAGCGTGGACGATCTTGTGGAGAAGACCCGATGAGCTCGGAGCTGCAGGGGGACTTGCCGACGCCCGAGATCGACGAGGACGCCCTCAGATTGGAGTGCGGCGTGTTCGGGGTGTTCGGCGACGAGGCCGCCAGCGCCCTGGCCGCGCTCGGCCTGCACGCCTTGCAGCACCGCGGGCAAGAGGCCTGCGGCATCGCCAGCTACGACGGCCAGAGGTTCCACTACGAGCGTCACGCCGGCCATGTGGGCGAGGCCTTCGGCGGGGCCGACGTGGTCGAGCGCCTGCCCGGTCGGGCCGCCATCGGCCATACCCGCTATTCCACCGCCGGCGGCAGCTTCCTGCGCAACGTCCAGCCGCTGTACGCCGACCTGGAAGGCGGCGGCATCGCCCTGGCCCACAACGGCAACCTGACCAACTACGTCTATCTGCGCGACCACCTTGTCGGCGAAGGCGCGATCTTCCAGTCGACCTCGGACTCGGAGGTGATCCTGCACCTGATCGCCCGTTCGCGGGCCGGCAAGATCGTCGATAAGTTCATCGACTCCCTGCGCCAGATCGAGGGCGGCTACGCCCTGGTGGCGCTGACCAAGAAGAAGCTGATCGGCGTGCGCGATCCCTTGGGCATCCGCCCGCTGGTGCTGGGCGACCTGGACGGCAAGCCGGTGCTGGCGTCGGAGACCTGCGCGCTGGACATCGTCGGCGCCAAGTTCGTCCGCGACATCGAGCACGGCGAAATGGTGGTGATCTCCGAGGACGGGATCGCCTCGATCAAGCTGTTCCCGGCCGCCAAGGCCCGCCCCTGCATCTTCGAATACGTCTATTTCGCCCGCCCCGACAGCGTGGTGAACGGCCGTTCGGTCTACGAGGTGCGCAAGCGCATGGGCCTGCGCCTGGCCCACGAGAGCGCCGTGCCCGCCGACGTGGTGGTGCCGGTGCCGGACTCCGGCGTCCCGGCCGCGCTCGGCTTCGCCCAGGAGGCCGGACTGCCCTTCGAGATGGGCATCATCCGCAACCACTATGTCGGCCGCACCTTCATCCAGCCGGCCCAGGGCGCGCGCGAGGTCGGCGTGCGCCGCAAGCTCAGCCCCAACCGCAACGTGCTGGCCGGCAAACGGGTGATCCTGATCGACGATTCCATCGTGCGCGGCACCACCACCGTCAGGGTGGTGCGCATGGTCCGCGCGGCCGGCGCCACGGAGGTGCACCTCCGCTCGGCCTCCCCGCCGATCCGCTTCCCGGACTACTACGGCATCGACCTGCCCGACCGCGACAAGCTGCTGGCGGCGACCCGGTCGCTGGAGGAGATGCGCGAGTTCCTCGAGGTCGACAGCCTGCAGTTCCTGTCGGTGGACGGGCTCTACTGGGCCATGGACGCCGGCGAGCGCGACCCGGCCGCGCCGCAGTTCACCGACCACTACTTCACCGGCGACTATCCGACCCGCCTGCTCGACCGCGAGCTGGCCGAGGGCCGCAACGAGATGGTCGAGCGCCAACTTTCCCTGCTGGTCAGCGCCTAGCGAATTCCTGTTTTCGTGAGCGGCGGGCCCAGGAACGCCCGCGCGTCCGTGTCCGTTCGCCTTGTGGAGAGCTTCGCCCCCCCGAGGAGAATGACGCGATGCAGGACCACGACGATCGACGCGCCCAGGGCGGACGGGACGAGCCCCGCCAGGGCTGGCGCAACCAGGACGACGACGCCCGACGCGCCCAGGGCGATGGCGGCGAACGCCGCACGTGGGTGCCGCCCTATGGCGACGAGCGCACCTACGGCCGCCAGGGCCAGCGCGGCGACAGCCGGTTCGCGGACGAGCACGGCGGCCGCTATCCCCGCGGCGGCGGCAGCTATGGGCAAGGCGACTACAGTCCCTCGGCGCAGCGCTCCGCCTACCGCGAGACCTACCGCTATGACGACAGCGGCCAGGCCGGTCAGGGCCGTTCCGACCTCGGCCGAGAGCAGGGCGCCGGAGGCTCGGGCGGCTACAGCGGCTATGGCTCCTCCGGCCAGGGTCAGTTCGGCCCGGGCGGATTCGCCCGCGGCGGCTACGGCGGCTCGGGCTATGGCGGCGACTACGGCCAGGACGTGCGCGGCCAGTCCGCGCGGCGCGGCCAGGAAGGCGTCTATGGCGAAGGCGCGGGCCGAACGGGCGAGCAGGCGGACGCCTATGACGCGGACTTCGACCCGCACTACCTGGACTGGCGGCGCAACCAGCTGGCCGGCTACGACAGCGACTACCAGCATTGGCGCGAGCAGCAGGCCCGCCGGCACGACGAAGACTACCGCGCCTGGCGCGATCAGCGCCGCCGGCGGTTCCACGAGGAGTTCCATGGCTGGCGCCAGGAGCGGTCCGGATCGGGCTTCGCGCAAAGTCCGATCAGCCCGGCGACCAGCGGGGTCGGCTACACCGGCCAATCCGCCGACGGCGGCGCGTCCGACGCAGGCGCCTCGGCGGCGCCGGGGCTCGAGGAGCGTACCGCCTCGCAGGCCGCCGATCCCGCGCTGCGCAACATCGCCGACGGGGGCGAGGGCCGCGCGGACCTGCACGAGGACAAGGACGAGGCCTGATCCACGGGGCTGGGGAAGCCGCACGCGGCTTCCCCAGCCTCCGGCGCCTGGTTGTTAAGCAGAGCTTCAACTGCTTGTGGCATCCGTCATGCGGGGGGAGAAACGCATGACAGAGACCGTGCCCCGACCTGTGGCCGCGACGCCGTTCCACGATCTCAACGCCCTGGCGCCCCTGGCCGCCAAGCTCGCAGGGGTGGGCTTCTGGCGGCTGGACCATGTCACCCGGGCCTTCGAGTGGTCCGAGGAGATGTACCAAATCTACGGTCTGGACCCGGCCCAGCCGCCCCCCGACATCGACACCATCAACGGCTTCTGCCACCCCGACGACCGTCAGCGCCTGCTCGAGCACCAGACGGTCAACTCCGGCAGCGACGCCGAGATCGAGGTGCGCATCGTTCGCCCCGACGGCCAGATCCGCCACGTGGTCGCCCGCAGCTCCTTCATGCGCGATGTCGACGGCGGCGCCCCGACACGGATCGGCGTGCTCACCGACATCACCGAGATAAAGCGCGCCGAGGCCGAGGCCCGCGAGCGCGAGCAGCGCTACCGCTTCGTCACCGACCACGCCCACGACATGATCGTCCGCGTCTCGCTGGACGCCCACCTGAGCTACGTCTCGCCCGGCTCGATCCGCGTGTTCGGCTACACGCCCGAGGAGATGGCCCGGATCAGCCCGCGCGACATGACCCATCCCGACGACCTGCCCAAGGTGACCGAGGCCATCGGCGAGTTGGTCGACCGGCGCCTGCCGCACCTGTCCGAGCCGCTACGCTATCGCGCCCAACGCAAGGACGGACGCTGGATCTGGGTCGAGTCCAACCCGATGCTGGTCTTCAACGCCGAAGGCCAGGCGATCGAGACCATCGACATCATCCGCGACGTCACCGAGACCAAGCTGTTCGAGGCCGAGCTGGAGGAGGCCCGGGCCAAGGCCGAGGCGGCCGCGGCGGCCAAGTCCGCGTTCCTGGCCAACATGAGCCACGAGCTCAGGACCCCGCTGACCTCGATCATCGGCTTCTCCCGCCTCATGCGCGAGCGGGGCGACCTGCCCGGTGAAGCCCAGCAACATGCGCGCCGGATCTACGACGCCTCGGAGGCGCTGCTGGCGATCATCAACGACGTGCTGGACCTGTCCAAGCTGGAGGCCGGCCACACCGAGCTGGAGATCCAGCCCTTCTCGCTGCGCCAGCTGGCCGACGAGGCCGCCGGCCTTCTGGCCATCCAGGCGGCCGCCAAGGGCCTGGAACTCAAGCTGGAGCTGGATCCCCGGACCCCCGAGCTGATCCAGGGCGACGTGGCGCGCCTCAGGCAAGTGCTGCTGAACTTCCTCTCCAACGCGGTCAAGTTCACCAACCAGGGCTCGGTGGTCATGAAGACCCGCTGGCGGCGGCTGAAGACCGGCCCGAAGCTGCGGGTGCAGGTGATCGACACCGGCGCCGGCATCGCCGCGGAGAACCTCGGGCGCCTGTTCGAGCGCTTCACCCAGGCCGAAGTCTCGATCAACCGCACCCACGGCGGCACCGGCCTGGGCCTGTCGATCTCCAAGGCGATCATCGAGTTGATGAACGGGCGCATCGGCGTCGACAGCCGGCTGGGCGAAGGCTCGACCTTCTGGTTCGAGATTCCTTCGCAGGCCGCCGAGGGACGCGCCGAGGCCTATGCGGTGGACACCGAGATGAGCTGGCCGGACCTGCGCATCCTGATGGTCGACGACACGGCGGTGAATCGCGAGCTGGTCAAGCTGATGCTCCAGCCCATGGGCCTGGAGATCGAGGAGGCCGGCGGCGGCGCCGACGGGGTCCAGGCGGCCATGACCAAGGCCTACGACCTGATCCTGATGGACGTGCGCATGCCTGGGGTGGACGGGCTGGAGGCCACGCGGGTGATCCGCGCCGCCTCGGCGCTGAACCGCCGCACGCCGATCCTGGCCCTGACCGCCGACGTCCAGTCCGAGAACGCCGCCGCCTGCCGCAGCGCGGGCATGGACGACGTGGTCGCCAAGCCGATCTCGCCCCAGGAGCTCATGACCAAGATCGCGTACTGGAGCGCGGCGGCGGCCGACAAGACCCGCCGCGCCAGCGTCGCCTAGCGCCTCGGCCGCCCGGCCGGAAATATCCGCGGACGGTGTCGGATTTCCTCACCGCCCGGCGTCCTCAGGGCGAAGGCTGCGGAAAGGACAAGGTCATGAGCAGGATTTCCCCGTTCCTCTGGTTCGACGACCAGGCTGAAGAGGCCGCGAACCTCTACGTCTCGCTGTTCCCCAATTCGAAGATCACCAACCTGAGCCGCTATGGCGAGGCGGGGCCCGGCAAGTCCGGCTCGGTGATGACCGTCAGCTTCGAACTCGACGGCCTGGCGGTGACCGCGCTGAACGGCGGCCCCGTGTTCAAGCTCAGCGAGGCCTTCTCCATGTCGGTGGACTGCGCCGACCAGGCCGAGGTGGACCGCTACTGGGACGCCCTGATCGACAGCGGCGGCCAGCCCAGCCAATGCGGCTGGCTCAAGGACCGCTTCGGACTTTCCTGGCAGATCGTCCCGCGCGCCCTGCCGCGGCTGCTGGGCGATCCGGACCGCGCCAAGGCCCAGCGGGTGATGGCCGCCATGCTCAAGATGCGCAAGCTCGACGTCGCCGCCCTGGAGGCCGCCGCCGAGGGCTGACTTGTCATCCCCTAGGGCGCGTGTTCAACCCAAGGACACAGGGCGATCGAGACGGAACGGTGCTGCAGGGGCGAGGCGGAGGCTGGTTTGCGGGGGTCGTCGGGACCTGGCTCCTGAAGCCGTTCACCCTGGGCCGGCGGCTTCGCGAGGAGCGCCTCGCCCGCCGCCGCCTGGCCGAGGCCCTGGCCCACAGGCGCGTCAAGGACGACCAGATCAGGCGACGGCTGGCCCAGCTCGAGGCCGAGCGCGACGCCCAGGCGGACGAGGCCCAATCGCTGTTCGAGGCGCTGGTCACCGAGCGTCGGCCGCTCCGGCTCGATGACGCCTATGCGGCGCGCTGGTCGGCCGCGGCGGCGCGGGCCAGGCGGCAGGTCCAGGCGCTCGCCGCCGCGCTCGACCAGGCCCGGGCCGCGGACGAGACGCCGGCGGCCGGCGCCCTGCCGGGGGCCGCGACGGCCCCCAAGGTCCGGCCCGGCCCCGCCGAGGCGGCGGATTGCGCTCCGGTGCGGCTGGCCATCGCCGGGCGAGCGCCCACGGCGTTCTCCATGGTCTCCGATCCACGGTTGATCGCCCGGCATGTGGGCGACCCCCTGGTCGAGGCCGCGGACGCCGTGGTCTTTCCCCACGCCGAGGTGGGGGACTACCTCGAGGACGCCAGACACGTCGCCGACGCGCAATGGGAGCGGGTGCGGCGCGGCCTGGCCACGATCGTCTTCGACGCCTCCAGCGAAGGCTTCCCGCACACGGCCGCCGAAAGTCTCAGGCTCCGCGCCTTCCTGGCCGCGCACGGCGCCGAGCCTTCCCGCGCGCTCTACGTGACCCAGGACCGGCGATACGCCGCCGACCAGGAGGCCTGGTGCGCGGCCGAGGGCGCGCCGCCCATGCGGACCTGGGTGTTCGACGCCTACATCTACCGGGTGCTCAGGGAATTCGTCCGGATCGGGCCCAGGGTGTTCGAGCACAGGCTGGCGGAATACCTGAAGCGGCCGGCCGAACGCCCGCGCCGCTTCGTGTGCCTGAACTACACCCTGCGGCCGCTCAAGGCGCTGTTCCTGCTGGGCCTCATGCGCGACGGCCTGTGGGACCACGGCTGGATCTCCTCCGGCGGCTTCGCCGAAGGGCCCGATGAGGAAATCTTCACCCGCCAGGCCCTCACCAACCGGCTGCGGGCCATCCCCGGGTTCCAGGACGAGGTCGAGGCGCTGCTGCCGCTGATGGACCGCCTGGAGTCTCTGGGCCGCTCGCTTTTCATCGAGAACGAGCCCAGGATCCGCGGCAAGCCGCGCTCGCGCAGCCTGCGCGCCGGCGACCTGGACCCCTACCGGCAGTCCTGGTTCACCGTGGTCACCGAGACGGAGATGAGCCCCCGTCCGCACCGCGTCACGGAGAAGCCGTTCAAGCCGCTGCTGGCCTTCCATCCGTTCCTGGTCCTCGGCAACCCGGGCTCGCTGGGCATGCTGCGCGGCTACGGCTTCGAGACCTTCTCGGGCGTGCTGGACGAGCGCTACGACGAGGAGCTGGATCCGCGCCGCCGGTTCGACATGGTCAACGACCAGGTGCGCCGCCTGTGCGCCCTGGACGAGGCGGAGATGGCCAGGATGTCGGCCGAGCTGTCCGAGATCGTGACCTTCAACGCCGGCTGGGGCCTGACCGAGCTGCCCCAGCGATTCAGCGATACCCTCGTCGCGGACCTGATCGGCCAGTTGGCGCCGCGCGGCCCGGGGGCCTAAGCTCGCCCCCACGAAACTTCGGGGAGATGACGATGGGGGGCATGCGCCTGCTCGCGGCGGCGATCGCCGCGGTTTCCATGCTGGCGGTCCAGGGAGCGGCCCACGCCGATTCCGCGCCGGTGGCGACCCAGCAAGGGCTGGTCAAGGGCGTGGACCAGGACGGGGTGACCGCCTGGCTCGGCATTCCCTTCGCCGCCCCGCCGGTGGGCGCACTGCGCTGGCGCGCGCCCCAGGCCCCCGCCGCCTGGACCGGGGTCAAGACCGCCGACCAGTTCGGCCCGCCCTGCCTGCAGAACGGCCCGCCCACCGCGCCCGGCGCGAACCTGCCGCGCAGCGAGGACTGCCTCTATCTGAACGTCTGGGCCGCCGACGGTCCCAAGACGCCCAAGCGGCCGGTGATGCTCTACATCCACGGCGGCGGCTTCCAGTTCGGCATGACCGCCTGGCACGAGACCGACGGGACCAGCCTGGCCAGGCACGGGGTGATCGTGGTCACCACCGCCTACCGCCTCGGCAAGTTCGGCTTCTTCGCCCACCCGGCCCTGGTCAAGGAGGCCAAGGGCGGGCCGGCGGCCAACTATGGGCTGTTGGACATGGTCGCGGCCTTGAAGTGGGTGAAGGCCAACATCGCCCAGTTCGGCGGCGATCCCGACAACGTCACCATCTTCGGCGAGAGCGCCGGCGGCGGGGCGGTCGACATGATGATGATCTCGCCCCTGGCCCGGGGCCTGTTCCACAAGGCCATCGTCGAATCCGGCGGCCCGGTGAAGCTGAGGGACCTGGAGACCGCCGAGGCCGACGCCCGCAAGACGGCCGCCAGCTGGGGCGTCGCCTCCGACGATCCCGCCGCCCTGCGCGCCGTGCCGGCCGCCGCCGTGCTCGCCGGCGCCGGCTCCCCGCCGATGGTGGACGGCGTGGTGCTGCCCCAGGACGTGATCCCGGCCTTCAAGGCGGGGAACGTGGCGCACGTGCCGATCATCTTCGGCACCAATTCCTACGAGGCCGGCGCCTTCCCCGCCGCGGCCAAGGACCTCGACAAGACCTATGCCGCCGCGTGGCCCCGGATCATGCAGGTCTACGACGGCTACGGGACACACGATCCCAAGCTGGTGCAGGGCCAGCTCGCCACCGACCTGGTGATGACCTGGAACAACCGCCAGACCGCGCTGGGCGCCGCCGCCAACGGCCTGCCCACCTACGTCTATTCCTTCAACTACCTGCGGCCCTCGCAGGTGGGGAAGACGCCCGGCGCCTCGCATTTCGACGAGGTCTACGAGGTGTTCGGCACCGAGCCCACCTCGCCCGGCAAGGACGCCAACGACCCGGTGATCATCGGGGCCATGGAGTCGCGCTGGACCAACTTCGCCAGGACCGGCGTCCCCAGCCCCGACTGGCCGCGCTTCACGCCCCGGACCCAGACGGTCGAGGTGTTCACCAACGACGGTCCCAGGGCTGAGCCCGGCTACGAGCGGGCCCGCATGGAGCTGGACGCCAGCCTGCCGCAGCGGCCGCCCAACTAGCCTGGCCGGGAGCCCGTCGCTGCGCCCTACCTGATCACCGACAACGCCAAGGGCCGGATCCTGAAGATCACGCGCTGACGGGCGGGCGCCTGGTCAGAGCCCCTTATGGGTCCCGTCGCAGAGCGGGGCGTTGGCCGTGGCCTTGCAGCCGCAGAAGAACACCCGGCCCGCGGCCTCGGCCTTGTAGGCGACCGGCGTGAGGCTGGTCACCTTGTGCGAGCCGTCGCAGAAGGGCTGGTTCTGCGAGCGCCCGCAGGCGCACCAGAAGTAGGTCTTCCCGGCCTCGACCTCGACGCCGTAGGGGAACTTCTGGGCGACGACGGCTTCTGTCATGGCGTGATCCTCTTCTGTCGTCGCGAGCTTATCCGCAACCCTCCCGGACTTGCCAGAGCCGGGCGGCGCAGCCCCTTATGACGCCAGACGACGCGGGAGCTGGACATGGTCATCGTCGACGAGCTGAAGGCGCTGGACAAGAACCAGCGCGCGGCCTTCCTGGCCGCCCTGCTCGGCTGGGCCCTCGACGCCTTCGATTTCTTCCTGCTGACCTTCGTGCTGACCGACATCGCCAAGGACTTCTCCACCCCTGGCCATGAGGTGAAGATCTCCGAGGTCAGTGTCGCCCTGACCCTGACCCTCGCCGCCCGACCCCTGGGCGCCTTGGTCTTCGGTCGCCTGGCGGACCACTTCGGTCGCCGGCCGGTGCTGATGATTGACGTGGCGCTCTATTCGGTGCTGGCCGTCGCCTCGGCCTTCTCGCCGAACCTCACCGTGCTCCTGATCCTGAGGTGCTTGTTCGGCTTCGCCATGGGCGGCGAGTGGGGCATCGGCTCCTCGCTGGTTCTGGAAAGCATCCCGGCCAAGAGCCGCGGCGTGGTCTCCGGCATCCTGCAGGAGGGCTATCCGATGGGCTACTTCCTGGCCGCCATCGCCAACCTGTTCCTGCCCGCCATCGGCTGGCGGGGACTGCTGGCCCTGGGCGCCCTGCCCGCGCTCCTGATCCTCTACATCCGGCGCAACGTGCCCGAATCGCCGGCCTGGGAGGCGGCGCGCGACAACGCCAAGCTGAAGGGCGAACTGCACGGCAGCTTCCTCAAGGCCATGCGCGGCAAGTGGCTGTTCCTTGCCTACGTCGTGTTGATGATGACGGCCTTCAACTTCTTCAGCCACGGCACCCAGGACCTCTACCCGACCTTCCTCAGGAAGCAGCACCACTTCTCCCCGGCGGTCGTCACCACCCTGACCATCGTGCTGAACCTGGGCGCGGTGGTGGGCGGGCTGATCTTCGGGACGCTGTCGGAGCGGATCGGGCGGCGCAAGGCGATCGTCCTGGCCGCGCTCCTGGCCCTGCCGGCGATCCCGCTCTGGGCCTTCTCGGCGACCCCGCTGCTCTTGGGCGCCGGCGCCTTCCTGATCCAGATCGCGGTCCAGGGCGCCTGGGGCGTGGTGCCGGCCCACCTGAACGAGCTGTCGCCCGAGGGCGCCAGGGGCGCCTTCCCCGGCTTCGCCTACCAGCTCGGCAACCTGTTCGCGGCCGCCAACGCCTTCATCCAGGCCCGCATCGCGGAGAGCCACCACGACAACTACGGCCTGGCCCTGGCGCTGGTCTGCGCCGTGGTGGCGGTGCTGGTCGCGCTGTTCGTCGGCTTCGGTCCGGAGGCCAAGGGCCGCGCCTTCGGTACGGTCGCGCCGCTACCGCCCGGGCACGACGTCCTGTAAAGGTCGCTTGACTCCGGCAAGACTCGATCGTAAAGCTTCCTTGACACAGCAAGGAGGCCGCCATGGCTCCCGACCTCGCCCAATCCAACGATGCGCCGTCCGGCCTCACCGGCCGCGCCGTCCTGGCGTTCCTGCAGATCGTCGCCGCCACGGCGGTGCTGATGGCGGTCTACTACGAGGGCATGACATGGCTTCACGCACATCATGCGCCGCCATGGACGCCAATCGCCGCCACGGCCGCCTATGCCGTCGCGATCCTGGCCCTGGTGGGCCTGTGGACCCGCGGCAAGGCGGTCAAGGCCTGCATGACCACGACGCCCGCCGCCAGGACCTATCGCCGCCGCATGTTCATCTCGACCTGCTGTTATGTGGCGGCCCTGATGGTGGCGATCTTCGTCAATGGCAGCCATCCGGCGCCCGGCCCCCTGGCCTATGCGATCGCCATTCTGCCCGGGCTCGCCGTCAGCGGCATGTTCGCCAGCATGGGCCTCTACCTGCGCGAGGAGACGGACGAGTTCCAGCGCCAGGTCCAGATCGAGAGCAGCCTTTGGGCCTCCGGCGCGGTGCTTATGCTCTGCGCGATCTGGGGGTTCCTGGAGATGTTCCAGCTGGCGCCTCACGTGGACGCCTGGGTGATCGTTCCGATCTGGTCGGCCATCCTGGGCGTGGCCAACGTCTTCACACGCAGGCGCTATGGATGATGAACCGCCTGCGCGAGCTAAGGGCCGAACGGGGCTGGAGCCAGGGGGACCTCGGCGAACAGCTCGGGGTCTCGCGCCAGAGCGTCAACGCCATCGAGACGGGCAAATACGACCCCAGCCTGCCCCTGGCCTTCAGGATCGCCCGCGTCTTCGGCCAGCCGATCGAGGCCATCTTCCAGGACGAAGGCTGATCTTCTTTTTGCCGTTCGCCCGGCGAAACCCGTTCCCCTGACGAGGCCGTGTGGGCCCTTACGCCGCCACGCCATAACCGGCTAAGCTGCCGTCTCCGGTCAAGGGGCGCGGGCCTGAACCTGCCCGCAAGAGCGCGTCGGCGAGGGAGATTTCGGAACATGTCCAGCTTGCGTGGAGCCGTCCTGATGGCGGCGGGGATGGCGGCCTTGCTCGCGACTGGTCCGGCCCTGGCGGCGCCCGAGGACTCGGTGGCCAATCCGGCGGCGCCCGAGGCCGCGCCGACCCGGCCCTACACCCCCGTCACCGACGCCATGCTCCAGCACCCGGCCCCCGCCGACTGGCTGATGTGGCGCCGGACGCTGAACAGCTGGGGCTTCAGCCCGCTGAAGCAGATCACGCCGCAGAACGTCGCCGGCCTTCGGCTGATGTGGGCCCGCACCCTGCCCGCCGGCGGCTTCGAAGGCACGCCCCTGGTGCACGACGGAGTGATGTACATCCCCGAGCCCGGCGACCGGATCGAGGCGGTCGACGCCGCCACCGGGACGCCGATCTGGCATAACGAGCGCAAGTATCCGGCCGACTTCAAGGGCCGCGGCGGGACCAAGCGCAACATCGCCATCTGGGGCGATCTGCTGTTCAGCTCGGGCGGCGACGGGACCGTCTATGCGGTGGACGCCAGGACGGGCAAGCAGGTCTGGGAGGCCCAGGTCACCGACCACCACAAGCAGCCGGGCGGCCCGAGCGCAGGCCCGATCGTGGCCGACGGCAAGGTGATCTCCGGGCGCGCCTGCGCGGTCGCGGGCGGACCGGACGCCTGCGTGGTGGTGGCCAACGACGCCCTCACCGGCAAGGAGCTTTGGCGCACCCACACCGTCGCCCTGCCGGGCCAGCCGGGCGGCGACACCTGGGGCGACACGCCCCGCGACAAGCGGGTCACGGTCGGGACCTGGAACCCTCCCAGCTACGACCCCGATCTCCACCTGATCTACTACGGGACGTCCATCGCCTCGCCGACGCCCAAGTTCGAGCTGGCCGGCAACGACAAGGACTACCTGTACATGACCTCGACGATCGCGCTGGACGTGAACACGGGCAGGATCGTCTGGCACTACCAGCACATCCACGACTTCTGGGACTTCGACCACACCTTCGAGCGGCTGCTGGTCGACACCGCCGTGGCGCCGGACCCCAAGTCCGTGCCGTGGATCAATCCCAGGCTGAAGCCCGGAGAGGTGCGCCAGGTGCTGACCGGCGCGCCCGGCAAGACCGGCATCATCTACACCCTGGACCGCAAGACCGGCGAGTTCCTGTGGGCCCGGCCGACCGTGCGCCAGAACGTGCTGGAGGGCATCGACGTGAAGACCGGCCGGCCGATCAACAACCCCGCCGCCGAGTTCACCCATCCGGACCAGGCGCTCGACATCTGCCCGGCCTTCACCGGCGGCAAGAACTGGACCGCAGGCGCCTACAATCCCGAGACCCACCTGATGGTCGAGCCGTTGCAGAACCTGTGCAGCGTGGTGACCAGCGCGGGCCCGAAGACCGGGCCCGGCCAGCTCGGGATGGACATCGACTACCGGGCGGTGATGGCGCCGGGCGAAACCAACGTCGGGACCATCCAGGCGATCAGCGCGGTCACCGGCAAGACCGAGTGGAAATACCAGCAGCGCGCCGGCACCATGTCGCTGGTCGACACCGGCGGCGGGGTGATCTTCGCGGCGGACGCGGTCGGCCACTTTCATGGCCTCGACGACCGCACCGGCAGGGCTCTCTGGGACGTCAACCTGTCGGCCCCGATCTCGGGCTTCCCCATCGCCTATGGCGTCGGCGGCAAGGAATATGTGGCGGTGGGCACCGGCTCGTCGCCCGAGGCGTCGGGCCTGGGCCGCATGACGCCAGAGTTCCAGACCCAGAACGCCAACGTGCTCTACGTCTTCGCCCTGCCCTGAGCGCGTTTGGCGGAAGTGTGCAGCGGTTTCGGCTGTCACGCTCCGGCCGTCCCGCTAAACGGAGGCGATGAACTACCGGCACGCCTTCCACGCGGGCAACCACGCGGACGTCTTCAAGCATGCGGCCCTGGCGCTGGTGCTGGAGCATCTGCGGGCCAAGCCCCAGCCGTTCGCCGTGCTGGACACCCACGCTGGCCTGGGCGCCTACGACCTGGAGAGCGACGAGGCCCAGCGCTCGCCGGAGTGGCGGCAGGGCGTGGCGCGGATCTTCGGCCGGAGGCTCGAGGCGGCGCCGGCCTATTCCGATCTCATCGCGGCCCTGAACCCCGGCGGGCTGAAGACCTGTCCGGGCTCGCCCGAGATCGTCCGCGCCCTGCTGCGACAGGACGACCGGCTGATGGCCTGCGAGCTGCATCCGGCCGACGCCGAGGCGTTGAAGGCCCGCTACCGGGGCGAGCCGCGCGTCGCCGTGCACCACCGCGACGGCTATGAGGCCGTCGGCGCCCTGGTCCCGCCCCCCGAGCGGCGCGGGCTGGTGTTCATCGATCCGCCGTTCGAGCAGCCGGACGAGACCGACCGGCTGATCGGCGCCCTGACCACGGGGCTGAAGCGCTGGCCGAGCGGGATCTTCATGGCCTGGTATCCGCTCAAGGACCGCAAGACCAGCGGCGCGCTGGCTGCGGCCGCCCAGGCGACGCCCTTTCCCAAGGCCCTCAGGGCCGAGCTGTCGCCCTTCCTCTGGGAAGAGAACAGCCTGCCGGGCTCGGGCCTTCTGGTCTGCAACGCGCCGTGGAAGCTGGACGAGAAGCTCGCGGCCCTGTGCGAGGAGCTCTCGGCCCTGCTGGGAAACGGCTCGGCCCGCTGGGCGGTGGATCCGCTGACGCCGGCCTAGGCCGGCGCCAGGGCGGCTTCCGGGTCGATCTTGGGCGCCAGGATGCGGCCGGCCAGGGTGCGGGCCAGGATCAGGAGCCCCGCCGCCACGGCGATCAGCACGGCGTGGATCACCCAGAAACTGGCCGAGGGCATCTTGTCGAAGAGGCCGCCCAGCCAGCCCACCAGCATGTTGCAGAGGAACAGGCTGAGATAATAGATCGCGATCATCGTCCCGCCGATCGCCTTGGGCGCCGCGCGCGAATAGAGCGCCAGGCCCACCGGGAAGATGTTCGAGAAGCCGATGTCGTTGACCAGGTGGAAGGCCAGGGCCCAGGCGATGCTGACCCTTTGGCCGGCCGGGTGCAGAGAAGCCGCCGCCAGCAGCAGGGGCGCGGCGGCGGCGATGACCGTGCCGATGGTCAGCTTGGTGATCTCGTTGGGCTCGGTCCGCCGCCGCCCGTACCAGCGCCAGAAGGCCACCGACCCTGCCATGGTCACCGCTCCGAAGAAGGCGTCGACGCTCACCAGCCAGGTGACCGGCGTGTGCACCCCGAAGAAGGTCAGCTGCAGATTGGCGTCGCCCCAGAGCAGATAGGAGTTGCCGATCTGCTGGTTGCCCACCGCCGAGAGGGCCAGCACCGGCAGGAGCAGCACCAGCACGAAGATCGACTTGCCCTCGCCGGGCGCCAGCTTGGGCCGCTCGGCCTTGGGCCGGCCCCGCACGATGGCCGTCTCGCGCGGCAGGTGCTTGCGGCCGGCCAGATAGATCACAAGCCCGATCACCATGCCGACGCCGGCGGCGCCGAAGCCCCAGTGCCAGGCGACCTCCTGGGCCAGGCCGCCGGTGACGATCGGCGCCACGATCACCGCCACCTGGATGCCGAACATGTAGAACTGGAAGGCGTCGGCCCGGCGGTTGTCGCCCTTGGCGTAGAGGTCGCCGACCTGGGTGGCGATGTTGCCCTTGAAGCAGCCGACGCCCATCAAGAGGCAGAAGAGCGCGAGCAGGAAGCTGGCGTCGAAGGCCATCAGGAAGTGGCCGAGCGCCATCAGCACGGCGCCCAGGGTCACCGTCCTGGTGCGGCCCAGCACCCGGTCGGCCAGAAGGCCGCCCAGCAGCGGCGTCACATAGACGAGGCCGGTGTAGAGGCCGAAGGTCGCCGAGGCCAAGGCGATGGGGGTCAGATGGCCGTAGACGCTCTCCAGCGCCGCCCGGTACGCCCCGAAGCCCAGCACCCGGTCCACATGCGGCGGGTAAAGCAGCTGCTTGGTCATGTAGAGGACCAGCAGGGTCTGCATGCCGTAATAGGAGAACCGCTCCCAAGCCTCGGTGAACGACAGATAGAAGAGGCCGACCGGATGGCCGAAGAGGGTCTTCTCTTCAGTGTGCGAAGCGATGCTCATGGCTAAGGGCTAGCAGCCGCGAGCCCAGCCGACAACGCGAGCCGGCTACTGGGTCAGGCGCGCCGACTGCACCGCCTTCTGGAACAGCTGGGTCATGGCGGCGGAGATGTCGCCGTCGGTGTCCACCTCGAAGAACAGGCCCGTGGAGGCGCAGCTCTGGGCGTCGGCGGCGATCTGGCTCTGAAACGGCGCGATGTTCTGGTTGTAGAAGGCGTTGGTCGGCAGGGGATTGTAGGTCAGGTACAGGAAGGCGATGCGGATGTTCCGCGCCTTGATGGTCGAGCACCAGTCGGCCAGGGTGTTGATCGGCGCCATGCTCCGATTGCCGCCGATGGCCTCGTCGACCACCCCGTCGGAAACGATCATCAGCACCTCTTGAGGCGTGTCGCCGTTGTTGTTGGTGCCCTGCCCCGGGTCGGGCATGGCGCTGTTCAGAGCGGAGAGGCCGTTGTCGAGGTAGGAGTCCTCGTCCTGGTTGCAGTTGTACGAGCTCAGGCAGTTGTTGTCGTAGACCTCGAGCGGCTGGATGTTGGCGGCCGCCGTCTTGGCCGCCGTCAGGTTGCCGGTGATGCCGATCAGCCGATTGACGCTGTAGTCCATGGTGTAGATGGCCGCCCGGTAGCTGGTGTTGTTCTGAGTGGCCGTGGTCTGGGCGGTGGTCATCAGGTTCTGGGTGGCGGCGTTGACCAGGTCCAGCCTCAGGGTGACGCCGAGCGCCCGCGACAGGGCGTAGTTGTCCTCGCCGTACGGGTTGCCCAGATGGTCGGCCGCCGGATAGGACTCGTGACAGCCGAAGGCGCAGCCCCCTTGCGAGGAGGTGTTGGCCACCATCGTGTTGATGCCGGTGGTGGTGGCGGCGATCTCCATCGAGGGCGAGGTGTCCAGCAGCAGATAGAAATCGGTCTTCGGCGCCTGGCCCGACACCGCCGTCGAGGTCCCGTGGATGGTGCTGTTGGGCATCCCCAGCAGCGCCGCGAAGAAATTGTCCGAGCTGGCCGTATAGGTGACCACGGCGGTGCGGGTGATGTTGGTCCCGCCCACGGTGTCGCCGCCGCTGACCGTGATCTGGCTGGGCGAATAGGTGACGCCCGGGACGGCGGCGATCTGCGCCAGGAAGACCTTCCGCGCCCTGGATTTCGCCTTGCCCCACGACTGCTGCATCATGGTGGAGGTGACGGCCGACAGCGCCGCAGCGTCCGCAATGCCGTTGATCTGGTCCTGGCGACGCGCCGCCATGGTGTAGTCGACCGCCACCCCCGAAGCGATCATCATGACCAGCAGCGCGAAGGCGGAGATCACGGCCACGTTGCCGCGCCCGTTGATCGCGAATCGGCGGACGGTCGTCGGGGGCTTGGAGATCATCGCCTCAGCCCGTGTACGGAATGGACGACGATTGCCGCGGCAGGCCGTAGAGTTCGTCGGTCATGTTGATCGTGCCGAACGGCCCGCCGGTGACGAGCGGGGCCCATCGGTAGGCGGTCTGCACCAGCATGTAGGAGGTGCTGGCCGTCTTCAGGTTGGCCGGCAGGCTATAGCTCGAATTCGGCGTCAGGGCCGCGCCGCCGTTGTAGGGTTGGCTCCAGGTCACCGTCGCATTGCCGGAGCCGTCGGTGGTGATCTCGGACAGGACGATGCTGAGGTTCGAGGTCGGGAACGGCGCCATGATCTGCGAGGAGGCGCCCATCACCGCCGAGACGTCGCTCGAGCTCATGGTCGTGTACTGCGACACCACATTGGTCAGCTGGACGGTGGTGGACGAGAGCTTGCGGTAGGCCGCCGCGGCCTGGAACGCCTCGTAGCCGCCCAGGCATGCGAGGATCAGCAACGGCACGGTCAAGGCGAACTCGACCGCCGCCACGCCGCGGCCGTCGCGCCGCCACGCCCGCCAGAATTGACCGAGCCTGCTCGGCGTCATTGGTAGGGCTCGTTCTTGAACACCGCCGTCGCGACCATCAGGAAGGTCCCGTTCGGCTGGTTGGCGAGGCCGAAGGCGAAGGGTCCGCCGACGATCGGCCAGCCGTACATCACCCGCATGATGACGATGTCGCCGGCCGCGCCGGGGCTGTAGTTCCAGCTGCTGGTCACCGCGCCGGACGAATTGTAGGTCGGCGCCAGCGACGAGGTGTCGATCTGCGAGAAGGCCGAGGCCGACTGCACGTCCACCATCAGCCCCGAACAGGTGAACAGGCTGGCCTTGGCGCAGACCACGTTCTTGAACTGCGACTGGCTGAGGCTTGAATCCTGGGCGCTGCCGGTCATCAGCTGGCGCGCGGCCTGTTCGGCGGCCGTCTGCAGGGCCTGGTCGTAGAACGACACGATCGCCAGCTGCAGGCTGAACAGGATCAGGGCGATCAGAGGGATCGACAGGATGGCGAACTCGAGCGCCGTCGCCGCGCCGGTATCGCGCAGCATCTCCAGGACATTAGGCTTCAGACCGGTTCTCATCGGGGTCGGTTGGCGGCGGTTGCAGATGGCGCACACGCGGACGGCGACATCGCCCCCGCCCAATGGGCGGCCCGTGCCTCGCCGGTGAGCCGCCCGTCCCTCAGGCGGCGGCGCGGCCGAACGGCCGCCTTGAAGGCGCAAGCTTCACTTTGAGCGCAGCATGCCGCGGCGGCGTTAAGATTCCCTTCCGCGGGCTAGGCGCGCGCCTGCGATGCCCGGTCGCGGCCGGCATCGAACGACGAGGTCAGCCGCCCGGTGCGGCGTCGGCCTCCAAGACCGGCCGGGCGCCGGCGGACTCCCTGGAGACCTGGTCCTGGTGCAGGTGATAGAGCGCCAGCGCCTCGTCCATCAGCCGCATGCGCTCAAGCCCCGAGGCGGAGGTCCCCATCGCCTCGCGAAGCTTCTCGGCGGCCTGGTCGAAGAACGAAACCTTCGGAAGCATGACAGCCCTATGTCGGAAAGCCGACCGTCGCCGAAACGCATGCGCCCCCGAGGCGTTCCCGCGCGCGCCTCACGCAACCGGCGCGGCTGGGTCTAGCGGCCGAGGTTGTCGGTCTGCCGGATGAAGCCCGCGACGTCGTCATGCATCTTCTTCAGCGATTCCTCGTGCGCATAGACCATGTGGCCCGAGCGATAGTAGCGGTACTCGATGTTGCCGGTCAGGCTGGCGGGGATCTGCAGGTGATGCATCTCGTACCAGCCTTCGTAGAAGGGCGTGGCGAGGTCGAAATAGCCGCCCAGCAGCATCACCTTCAGCTGGGGGTTGTACTTCATCGCCGAGGCCAGGTCGGGCATCACGTTCAGGATCCCGCGCTGGGGCGAGTGGGCGCCCGGCGGCTGGTGGTCGGCGCTCCAGAACTTGCCCAGCGAGATCTCGGGCTTGTAGGTGCGGTCCCCGCCGAAATGAAGCGTGTCGCGGACGTAGGCGTTGAAGGCCGAGACATAGGCCGAGCTGATCGCCGCGGACTGGGGATCGTATTCGGCCTCCTTGCTCAGCGGATCCAGCGGCGGGCCCGAGAAGCGGGTGTCGAGCCGGCCGGTGGTCAGACCCTGCGGATCCTGCAGCATCTTCTCGAACTCGCCGCCGTTGATCCGAAGATCGGCCTTCAGGATGTAGTCGACCGGCAGGCCGGTGAACTGGCCGAGACGCTGGGCGATGGCCTGGCGGCGCTCGGGCGAAAGCTCCGAGCCCTGTTGCAGCGCCGCAGCGTAGTCGGTGGTGGCGAACTGCTCGACGTCGCGTAGCAGGGCGTCCAGGTCCGGCTTCGGACCCGGCAGGCGGTTGTGATACCAGGCCGTGGCCGCGTAGGTGGGAAGGGCGACGATATAGGGTTGGTCCGTACCCGGATTGAATTCCGGCTCGTCCGGGCTGAGGTCGAAGTTCAGGATCTGCGACAGCAGGATGACGCCGTTGAAGTCGACGTCGTGGTCGGTCTCCAGTTCGTTGACCAGCACCGCCGAGCGGGGCGTGCCGTAGCTCTCGCCGAAGAGGTACTTGGGCGAGTTCCAGCGGCCGTACTGCGACAGGAAGCCCAGGATGAACTGGCCGAAGGCGTAGGCGTCGGCGTCGACGCCGTAGAAGGCCTTTTCCTTGTCCTTGCCGGCGATGCGGCTGAAGCCGGTCCCCGGCGCATCCACGAACACCAGGTCGGTGACGTCGAGCAGGCTGTAGGCGTTGTCGACCACCCGGTAGGGCGCGGCCGGGGTGTGGGTGTCGTCCTCGGTGATCACGCGGCGCGGGCCCCAGGCGCCCATGTGCAGCCACACGCTCGAGGAGCCGGGACCGCCATTGTAGACGAAGGTGACCGGCCGGTCCGGCGAAGGGACGCCGTTCTTGAAATAGGCCACGTAGAACATCGACGCCTCGGCCTTGGGATTGGAGGCGTCGTCCAGGTCCTTGTCGGCGCTCTTGGTGTCGGCCTTCTCCTGGGCCTCGCGGGCGGCCGCGTCGTCCCAGCCCTTGGGGTGCACGACGATGGTGCCGGCCACCGCGCGGTAGTCGATCTTCTGGCCGCCCACGGTCACCGAGCCTTCGCTGGTCGAGCTCTCGGGCGAGAAGATCACGCCTCGGTTGGGTGAGGCGGTCGCGGTGGCGCTGGCCTTGTCCGGCGACGGCGCGGGCGTCTTGGGCGGGCTTTCGGCCGCCTGGGCGGCGCTGAGAGCGATCAGGGACATGGCGAAGGCCATGGGCGCGGCGTGCTTCAAGGGTAGAATTCCCTCACTGGATGCGATCAGCGAGGCATGAAGCACGAAGTCCGCCGCATTTGAAGAGGCGTCCCTGCCCCGTCCTCGACGCTGAGGCGAAGGTTCATCCGTGGGTGAGCGCGCCGGGCCCGGCGCTCGGGGTGGTGGCCTGGGCGATGCCGGCCTCGCCCGCCGAGGAGTCGTAGGGCGAGGTCATGACGTGCAGACCTTCCGCCAGCATGGCCAGCACGATCACCAGCAGGATGCCGATCGGAATCAGCGCGAACAGAGGACGGGCCGTGCGGCCGCCGCCGTAGCCGTGTTCGGCGGCCGGGGCGGAGGGATCCTGGGAAGACGACATGGGGAAATATCCTGGACTGATATAAACGGCAGGCCCTTATCGGGCGCCCGCGCCTCAGGATCAACGCCTGACGTCCCTCCCATTTCCCCTGCGCGCGAACGGCCTAATGTTTGGGCTGGTAGCGCGGATCGCCGGTGCGCCAGAGCATGAAGGCCAGCTCGTCGCCGGTCTCGCGGTCGCGCTGGCCGCGGGTCGAGCCGATGCCATGGCCGGCGTCGGTCTCCACGCGCAGGATGATCGGATTCCTCGACGCGTTCGCCGCCTGCAGCCGCGCGGTCATCTTGGTGGGCTCCCAGGAAGAGACGCGCGGATCGTTCAGGCCGGTGGTGAGCAGCACCGAAGGATATTTCATCCCGTCCCTGACGTGCTGGTAGGCGTCCATCTCCCGCAGGGCCTTGAAGCCGTCCGGGGTAGTCACCGAGCCGAACTCGGGGATGTTGGGCGGACCGTTGGGCGAGAATTCGCTGCGCATCGGATTGGACACGCCGACCAGGTCGAACACCACCGCCGCCAGGTCGGGCCGCTCGGTCATGAACCGGCCGACGGTGATCCCGCCGGCCGAGCCGCCCATGATCGCCAGCTTGTTGGGGCTGGTGAAGCGCTCGCGGATCAGGAACTCGGCGCAGTCGATGTCGTCGCGCCAGGTGTTGGCCTTGGTCAGCTTCTGGCCGGCCAGGTGCCAGTCCTCGCCGAGCTCCCCGCCGCCGCGCACGTGGGCCAGGGCGAACACGCCGCCGAGGTCCAGGAGCGGCAGCCAGCGGGCGATGAAGGACGGGTCCTCGGTGATGCCGTAGGCGCCATAGGCCCAGAGCAGCAGCGGCGCAGAGCCGTCGCGCTTGAAACCCTTCTTGTAGATCACCGACAGCGGAATCTTGGCGCCGTCGCGGGCCGGGGCCAGCAGCTCTTCGGACGCATAGAGCGCGACGTCGATCGGGGGCTGTGGCGCGATGTCGGTCTGGGTCACCACGCCGTCGGCGCCCACGTGGCAGAGCACCGTCGGCCGCACCCAGCCCTGCAGAAGAAACCAGGCCCCGTCGTGCAGGGTGTCGGTGTAGAGGGCGTCGATGGAGCCGGCGAACGGCAGGGCGATGGTGGTGACGCGGCCGTCGTAGCCCAGCCGGCGCAGTCCGCCGAGGCCGGCGTTGAGCTCCTGGATGTAGACCCCGTCGCGGGCCGCCGCGAGGCTGCGGATCACCGCCGCCGACTGGGGCACGACCACCCTGGCCTGGGCGACGCTGGGCTGGGCGGCGGAGGCCTTCAGCACCTGGTAGTGCGAGGCGCCGGCATGGCTCAGCAGGAACATCTCGTCGCCGCGGACGGCGATGCCGGTGACCTTGTCGGCCGGCAGGGCCACCTGGCGCCAGGCCGGCTGGCCGTGCGCGGCGGCGGCCACGTCGGACACGTAGAGCCCCAGCTCGTTCTGCACGCCGGACACCACGGCCGCCACGGCGAGCGGCGATCCGGCCGTCGCCTGGACGATCGGGAAGTCGACGTCGGTCATGCCGACCACGGGGCTGGAGCCCTTCCAAAGCACCTTGGCGTCGGCGACGGGGTCGGTGTTCAGCCGGTGGAACCAGGCCGCGCTGTCCTTGTACTTGTCGGTGCTGTCGTCGGCCACGCCGGCCTGCAGGCGGTTGTAGAAGAAGCCCGACCCGTCCTCGGCCCAGCTCGGGCTGGCGTCCTCGGTGCGGTCGATGGTCTCCGGCAGGAGCTGGCCCGTCTCGGTGACCAGGATGCGGGCGGTGGACTTCTCCGAGCCGCCGGGCGAGGTCCCGAACACCACGTGCGAGCCGTCCGGCGAAGCGGCCCACCAGTCGAGCGAGGCGTGCGAGCCCTTTGTGGCGTAGGTGTCCGGATCCAGCAGCAACCGGTCCTGGCCTTGCAGCCCCTTGCGGACATAGAGCTTGAAGGTCTCCGCGTCGGCCGGCCGGACCTGGGTGAAGATGTAGTCGCCGCCCACCTGCACGGCGCTGACCACGACCACCGCGCCGGTATAGTGCGAGACCTGGGCGATCAGGGCGTCGCGGCCGGGGATCGCATCCAGCATCGCCTTGGCATAGGCCGCCTGGCCCTGGACGTAGGCCTTCCATTCCGGCCCCTCGGCCTCCATCCAGCGATAGGGGTCGGTCACCTTGGTCCCGAACAGGTCTTCGGTGACGGGCTTCACCGGCGCGACGGGCGGGCCGGCGGGCGTGGTCTGGGCCAGGGACAGGGCCGGCGCGCTCAGCGACGCGGCAAGGGCCGCCGACGACCTCAAGAGGGTCCGGCGATCGATCGGTTGGTTCACGGGGTCGCTCCCGACTAGGGCTTGATTGGCCGGCAGCTATGCACGACTTCAGGGGCCGCGCCAGCCGGGCCCGGCCGACCATGGAGCGGTCGGGGGCCGCCCCAGGCGAAAGGGAGGCGATGACCGACCTGCACGAAGCCGCAGAGGCGGGCGACGCGGACGCCGTCCGAGCCATCCTGGCCGGCGACCCGCTGCGCATCCGCGAGCTCAAGGACGCCAAGACGAGCGCGCTGCACCGCGCCGCCAGGGCGGGGCACGGGCAGGTGGTCGAGCTGCTGCTCGCCGCCGGCGCCAATGCGAACGCTCGCGACTACGGCGGCTCCACGCCCCTGCACCTGGCCGCGCGCGGCGGCCATCTGGACTGCGTCCAGGCCCTTCTGGCCCACGACGCCAAGGCCTCGCCGATGAACGAGGCCGGCGACACGCCGCTGCACGAGGCCGCCCGGGGCGGTCGCCAGGAGGCCGCGCGCCTGCTGCTGGACCACGGCGCCGATCCCAACGCCAGGGGCCAGTGCGGCGGCACGCCGCTGCACGCGGCGGCGGGCGCGGGCCGCCGGGACGTGGCCGAGCTGCTGCTGCGCGGCGGGGCGCTGGCCAACGCCCGCTCCACCGCCCATTCCAAGCCCTGGACCCCCTGGCACGAAGCGGCCGCCGCCGGCGACGAGGCCATGGCCGAGCTGCTGCTGCGTCACGGCGGGGCGGACAAGGCGGCCGGCCCGATCGACGCCCACACCGCCGCGAGCCGGGGTTACGACGGGCGTCTGGAGCTGCTGCTGGACCAGGATCCAGACCTGCCGAAGAGCCGCGACGTGCTGCACAAGCGCACACCCTTGCATTGGGCGGCCGCCAGCGGGCGCGGCTCCATCGCCGAGGCGCTGCTGGCCCGAGGCGCCGACCCGGCGAGCATCGACAAGCGTGGCATGACCCCCGCCGAACTGGCCGCAGCGGCGGGCTTCCGCGATCTGGCGGAAAGGCTGGACCGAGCGGCGGCCGCCGCGCCCGAGGTGTGATCCGCCGCGCTGCGCGGCCGCCGATTCTGAGGTAGCCTCCGCTGGTCTTCTCTGGGGGGACGGGCATGAAGCTCGATTTCCGCAACGTCGACTGGCTATCGGCCAAGCCGTCGAAGGAAAGGATCGTCGTCGGCCTGGCGGTGATCGCCGTGGGGGCCGGCGCCCTTGGGCTCGCCAGCCATGGCGCCCGGCCAAGGCTGGCGTCCCTCCCCGCTTCCGGAGTCCAGCCGGTGGCCCAGCGCTGGAGCGCGCGGGCGGCGCGGGGCCCCGCGCGCCTGGCGACGGGACGCGGGCCGGTCCCGCGGCAGCCGATACGGGGCGGCCCGTGCCTCACCTTCGCGCCGGCCGGCTGGCGCATCGTCGACCAGAACCGCGACGGCACGGTGTTCACCCTGTCCTCGGGAGACGGGCGGATGCTGGCCAGCTATGCCGGCGTGGCCATCGGCGGCGGCCAGGCGGCCGGCTACTACGGCCCGCAGTTCCGCACGCCGGAGACCTTCGCCTTCTACGCCGTGGGCGTGCTGACGGGCGAGCAGGCCCAGGCCGCCGGTCCCGAGGAGCCCGTGGGCCCCTACCGGGCGATCCGCTTCCGCACCGGCTCCCGGCAGGGCTATGTGCTGCTCTACAGGTTCCGCGCGCCCGATCCACAAGGCTATGGCGTGGTGATGCGCATCGCCGCCGCCCCCCTGGGTCAACCGCACGCCATCGGGGTCGCGGGCGCGGTGGCCGCGGCCACGCGCTGCGCCGCCATCCTGCATCCGTCCACCGGACCGGTGTGGCGCGCGCCCCGCGACAGCCACGGCGCGGGGTCCACCGGCAAGGGTTCGGGCGGCGATATCGTCGGCGACTACAACGCCCAGCTCGGCACCGGCTGGGTGCATGACGCCGCCGGCAACAACTACAACGTCGACGTGGCCGGCGACTGGTCCGAGAACGGCCCCGACGGGCCGGGCTTCTACAAGCGCAACGGCAACGACGTCGCCAAGCTGGAGCCGGGCCTGGAGTAGTCGGCCCAGGGCGTCTCAGTCGGGCGGATCGTTCTTCAGTACGAAGTTCACCGAACTGGTGATGGTCGCGAGGCGGGCGTCCTCATGCAGCTCCCAGTGATCGCCGCCATTGATTTCCAGCAGGTCGACCGGTTTGCCGGCATGTCTGAGCGCCGCGGCCATCTCGCGGCTTTGCTCGACGGGGACGACCGTATCGTCGCGACCATGGATGAGAAGGATCGGCGCCTCGGCGTCCTGGACGTGGGCCGTTGGCGAGATCGCCTTGAGGACTCCGGCTCCGCCTTTGTCCATTCCCGTCGCTGCGCGCCAATATCGGGTCGTGTCGGTGTAGAGGCCGTGCTTGTCGACGTCCCAATCGAAGAACGACGCCATGTCCGCCGGGCCGGAGACGGAGACCGCGAACCGATAGCCCGACTTCTGGAGCGTCACGCTGGCCAGCGCCGCGTATCCGCCGTAGCTCGCCCCCACGATGCAGGCGCGCTTGGGATCCATGATCCCCTTGGCGGCCAGGGCGGCGACACCGTCCTGCATGTCGGACAGCATCTTTCGACCCCACTCGCCGAAGCCGGCCTGGCGGAACGCTACGGTCCTGCCGCCGGAGCCGCGGTGGTTCGGCTGGAATACAGCATAACCGCGTGAGGCGAAGGCCTGCGCCCAGGCATCGAAGCCCGGACGATCGAAGACGCCGATCGGACCGCCATGGGGCATGACGATGAGCGGCAGGTTCTTCGCCGTTCGTCCGGGCGGCAACCCTTGGCAAAGCGCCGGCGCGCGGGCCGGTTCGCGAAACGGCCCGGAGTGACGACGGTTCAGGCGTCGTAGCCCGGTGAGCGGCGGTCGAGGCGACGCAGCAGGCCCGGCCAGGGCAGGCTGGACATCTTCTCGAACCCGCCATCCACCACCTTGCGGACCTCCTCCTGGGCGCTGCCCGAGGCCATCAGCACGCCCTGCCGGCCGGCGCTCAGCGCCAGGACCTGCATCTTGCAGGCCCGCTCCAGGTGGAACAGCGCGATCCAGGCCGCGCCGGCGGTGGCGCCGGTCGCCAGAGTGCCGTGGTTGCGCAGCATCATCATCGCCTTGTCGCCAAGGTCGCGCACCAGCCGGCCACGCTCGTCGAGGTTGAAGGCGATGCCTTCATAGTCGTGGTAGGCGAGGTGCGGCAGCACCACCAGCGCATGCTGCGACAGCGGCAACAGCCCTTCGGCCTGGGCCGAGACGGCCACGCCCTGGTCGGTATGCACATGCACGACGAACTTCGCGTCCTCGCGCGCGCCGTGCACGGCCGAGTGGATCACATAGCCCGCGTGGTTGATGCCGTAGGGACCCGGCATGACGATGTTCCCCTCCAGATCCACCTTCACCAGCGAGGAGGCCGTCACCTCGTCGAAGTAGACGCCGAAGGGATTGATCAGGAAGTGGTGCTCCGGTCCCGGCACTCGGGCCGAGATGTGGGTGAAGACCAGGTCGTCCCAGCCCTCCAGCGCCACCAGCCGATAGAGCGCCGCCAGGTCCACGCGCGTGCGCCACTCCGCTTCGGAGACGCGGCCCTTGAGCGGGGCGATGCCTGCGAGATTGCCGTCGGCCATGGTGGTTCCTCCGCGCCGGAGCCTGAAGCGGCGCGACCGGGGGGTCAAGCGTGCGGCGGGATTGCGAATGGCCCCAGGCGCCAAGCTCTGCCATGATCGGCTCTCAACCCTGAGTCTGGCCCGCGTCTGTCCGGCGAGCCGGCATCGGGGCGCAACGGGTGGGAGGCGTATGGGCGCGAGGAACATCTTGGCCGAGCGTGTCAGGGCTTCCCTCGCCGAGGAGGCGGCGCGAGCGCGCCACGTCGCCGCCGGCCGCGAGGCGCTGCCCCATATCCTCGAGCTGCTGCTGGCCACCGTCGAGGTCCAGTTCGAGGGGCAGATGCTGGCCTCGATCCTGCTGCTGGACGAAGAGGGGCGGCGCCTGCTGCACGGCGCCGCGCCTTCCCTGCCGGCCGACTACTGCGCCGCCATCGACGGCGTGAAGATCGGGCCCAAGGTCGGATCCTGCGGGACCGCCGCCTACCTCGGACATCCGGTCTATGTGACCGATATCGCCATCGACCCCCTGTGGGCCGATTTCCGGGAGTTGGCCGCGGCCCACGGCCTGCGCGCCTGCTGGTCGACGCCGATCGAAGGGCGCACGCGGCCGATCCTGGGCACCTTCGCCATCTACTACCGGACCCCCCGCAGCCCCACCGCCGACGAGTTGGAGGCGATCCGGCACATCGTCCACACCGCGGCCGAAGCCATCGAGGGGCCGCGGGCCTGATCAGCTCCTGACCCGGGCCACCGCGTCCAGCCATCGCGCGTAGGCGCCCTCGCGGACATGGGCGTCCAGCCGCGGCGCCAGGCTCTCACCCTTGGGCCGGGCGGCGGCCGCCTCTTCGAGCGAGCCGTAGACCCCGGCCTGCAGCCCGGCGAACAGGGCCGCTCCGAGGGCGGTGGTTTCCTGGTAGGTCACCCGATAGACGCCCTGACCGGTCAGGTCGGCGAGGCGCTGGGCGAACCAGGCGCTTCTGGCCATGCCGCCGTCGATGCGCAGCTCGGCCTGGGGCCCCATCGCCTCGGGCGCGTCCGCGCGCATGGCTTCCAGCAGGTCGCGCGTCTGCAGCGCGCTGGCGTCGAAGGCGGCGTGGGCGATCTCGGCCAGGCCGGCGTCGCGGGTCAGGCCGAAGAGGCCGCCGCGGGCGTCGGCGTCCCACCAGGGCGCGCCCAGGCCGGTGAAGGCCGGAACCAGCACCACGCCATGCCCCTCGCGCGCCGCGCGGGCCAGGGCCTCGACCGCCTGGGGACCGCCCTGGACTCCCATCGCCTGCTCGATCCATTGGATCGCGGCCCCGGCCACGAAGATCGAACCTTCCAGGGCGTAGGTCGCCTTGCCCCCGACCCGAGCCGCCACGGTGGTCAGGAGCCGGGCGTGGGAGACCGGCCGGGTCTGACCGGTGTGCAGCAACAGGAAACAGCCGGTGCCGTAGGTCGCCTTCATCTGCCCAGCCGCGATGCAGCCCTGCCCCATCAGCGCGCCCTGCTGGTCGCCGACCACCCCAGAGATGCGGACCGGCCGGCCGAGCACGTCCGGGGTGGTCTCACCGTAGTCGCCGGCGGTGTCGCGCACCTCGGGCAGCACCCTGCCCGGCACGCCGAACAGCTCCAGCATCCGGGGCGACCAGGCCTGGCGGACGAGGTCGAACAGCAAGGTGCGCGAGGCGTTGGTGGCGTCGGTGGCGTGGACTGCTCCTCCAGTCAGCTTCCAGATCACCCAGCTGTCGATGGTGCCGGCCAGGAGCTCGCCACGCCCGGCCCGGCCGCGCGCGCCGTCCACATGATCGAGGATCCAGGCGATCTTGGTGGCCGAGAAATAGGGGTCGATCAGCAGGCCGGTGATCCTCGAGACCTCGGCCTCGGCGTCCTTATGGCCCTCGCAGATCTCCGCCGTGCGGCGGTCCTGCCAGACGATGGCCGGATGGATCGGGTGGCCGCTGGACCGGTCCCAGACCACCACCGTCTCGCGCTGGTTGGTGATGCCGACGGCGGCGACCTCGCCAGGGCCGTGGCCCGAGGTCTGCACCGCCTCGCGCAGCACCTCCACGCAGGCCGCGAAGATCTCCTCGGCGTCGTGCTCCACCCAGCCGCTGGCGGGGTAGGATTGCCTGAGCGGCCGACTCGCCGTGGCCAGCGGCTGGCCCGAGCGGTTGAACAGGATGGCGCGGGTGGAGGTGGTGCCCTGGTCCAGGGCCAGCAGGAGAGGTTCGGCCATGGCGTTGATCCCTACCGGCGCTGCAGGTTGATGACGTCAAGGTTAAGCATAATTTCACCTCACCGCGCGCAGTTTGCAGCCCTGATGCGCCCTGTTGGGAGGACGCCTTGAACATCGCCGCCCAGGCCGACCGCCTGCTGAAGCTCGCGCAGGCGCGCGCGCCGGGAGATCGCGAGCGGCTGCTCCTGGCCATCGCCGACCTGTGCGACAGCGCCGATAGCGCGGGCGCCCTGGACACCCAAGCGGTGCAGTCGCTGCTGAACGACATCTTCATGTGCCTGGTGGTCGAGGCCGAGCGCGAGATCCGCCGCCGGCTCGCCGAGCAGCTGGCCCACGCCGTCTGGGCGCCGCGCGCCCTGATCAACGTGCTGGCGCTGGACGACATCGAGATCGCCCGCCCGATCATCGCCGCCAGCCCGGTGCTGCAGGACCGCGACCTGATCCGCCTGCTGGTCGAGGCCACCATCGAGCACCAGATCGAGGTGGCCCGGCGCCCCAACATCGGGCCCCTGATCGTCGACGCCATCCTGACCCAGGAAGAGCCGGCGGTGCTGACCGCCCTGGCCCGCAACGACACCGCCGCCATCTCGCCGGACGGCATGCAGCGGCTGGTCGCCGCCTCCAAGAAGATCCCGGCCCTGCGGCCGCCCTTGGTGCGTCACAAGCGGCTGACCGAGAGCCTGGCCCAGCAGCTTTATTCCTGGGTGGGCTCCAGCCTGAAGACCGCCATCGTCGCCCGCTTCGACGTCGACACCGAGGCTCTCGATCAGGCGCTGAAGGAGACGGTCCGCTCGGTTCATGCGGAGTTCCCGGCCGACGATGCCGAGGGCGCGTCGGTCCGGCGCAAGCTGACTCCGGCGCCGACACCGTCCAAGGAGCGCCAGGAGACCGAACAGCGGCTGATCGCCAAGCTGCACGACGCAGGGCAGCTTCGCCCCAGCTACCTGCTGCGCGCCCTCAGGGAGGGCAAGCTGTCGCTGTTCGAGGCCGCCCTGGCTAAGCTCGGCGGCTTCACGGCCGAGCAGGTCCACATCGCGGTGATCTCCAGCCGGCCCGAGCTCCTTGCCCTGGCCTGCGTGGCCGTGGGCGTCGACCGCAGCGTCTTCCCCACCCTTCTGGGCCTCGTGCGCCAGCTCAACGGCGGCTTGCCGGCGGGCGAGACCGAAGGGGCCAACCGGGCCTTCGGGGCCTTCGGCGCGCATCCCAAGACCGCCGCGGCCACCGCCTTCCGCCACGCGCTCGTGCAGTGACCTTGCTGGCCCGATGAGCCAGGACGCCCCCCGCCTCGCCTTCACCGCGAGCGATCGGCCCGAAGCCCAGGAGGCGCTGGAGCGCCTCGAGGCCCGCTATGGCCGCACGCGACTGGAAGACGCCGACGTGATCGTCGCCCTGGGCGGCGACGGCTTCATGCTGGAGACCCTGCACAGGACGCTGCTGTTGGACCATCCGATCTACGGCATGAACTGCGGCTCGGTCGGCTTCCTGATGAACGACTTCGTCGAGGAAGGGCTGGTCGAGCGGGTGCGAGCCGCCGAGAAGGCCATCATCCATCCGCTCGCCATGTCCGCCACCTGCCGCTCGGGCGAAATCCAGACCGCGCTGGCGATCAACGAGGTGTCGCTGCTGCGCCAGACCCATCAGACCGCCAAGCTGCGCATCGTCATCGACGGCCGCGAGCGGATCGGCGAGCTGGTTTGCGACGGCGTGCTGGTGTCGACCCCGGCCGGATCGACCGCCTACAACCTTTCGGCCCATGGGCCGATCATCCCCCTGGACGCCCAGGTGCTGGCCCTGACCCCGATCAGCGCCTTCCGTCCGCGCCGCTGGCGCGGCGCCCTGCTGCGACATACCGCCAGGGTCCGCATCGAGGTTCTGGAGCCCGACAAGCGGCCGGTCAGCGCCGTGGCCGACAATTACGAGGTGCGTGACGTGGCCAGCGTCGAGATGGCCGAGGACCGCTCGGTCAGTCTCTGCATGCTGTTCGACGCGGGCCGCAGCCTGGAAGAGCGCGTCCTGGCCGAACAGTTCTCCGTGTGAAGCAAGGGCAATTTTCCACCAGTTGTTAAGGCGGATGTCCGACTTTGTCCTGAAACGCGACATGGCGGTCGCGATATAGTGAGGACCAGGCCGTGGGTGATTCCAATCAGGCTCAAGTGATCCCGCCGTCCAACAACCTGAAGCTGAAGGTGGGCGGTGGACGCTTCAGCCTGGACGCGGATTCCATCGCGCGGGCGGAAGCGGCGCTGAAGAGCCTGTCCGGGCAGTTCACCCAGTGGATGCAGGACGAGCTGACCAAGCTCGACGGCGCCCGCGCCGAGATCCGCGCCAAGGGCATGACCCCCGAGACTTCCGAAGCCCTCTACATGCGCGCCCACGACCTCAAGGGTCTGGGCGCCACCTACGAATTCCCGCTGGTCACCCGCATCGCCGCCTCGCTCTGCCGCCTGATCGACGACCCCAAGACCCGCACCGCCGCCCCCATGAGCCTGGTCGACGCCCACATCGACGCGATCAAGGCGGTCGTCCGCGACGACATCAAGTCCGACGACCATCCGATGGGCCGCGCCATCGCCACCGAGCTCGAGACCAAGACCCAAGCGCACCTGAAGTAGCGTTCGCGACCCGGCAGATCGGCCGGAACAACGTGGGGCTTGAACTTAGCGTAATTCCTAATTAGCTTGCCGCCTATGAACCTGGTGTTCAAGGCCCTGTCCCATCCGGTGCGGCGCAGCATCGTCGCCATGCTGCGCAAGGGGCCGATGAGCTCGGGCGACATCGCGGCCGCCTTCGACATGGCCTGGCCGACGATCACCGGGCACCTCAACGCCTTGAAGGACGCGGGCCTAGTCGAGGCCGAGAAGGATGGGACCTCGGTCCGATACCGCCTGAACATCTCGGCCGCCGAGGAGGCTGTCGCCTTCCTGATGCACCTCATGGGGTCCGGCGCCGCAACGCCGCCCCCTCGGGAGAACAAGCCATGAGCCAGTCCGACGACCGGGCCAAGAGCCACGTCATCCTGCATCTGTTCGCCGCCGTGGGCTTTCTGTCCGCCTTCGCGCTCGCAGCCATCATCTGGCGATTTGGCCCGCCCGGGCAGCTTGCGGTGCATTTCGACCTGCACGGCCGGCCGAACTACTGGATGGACCGGACGCATGCGGCGATCGCAACGGCGGAGTTGGTCGCCGGCTGCGCGCTCATCTATTCAGTCGTCGGCCTATTGACCGGATCCGGAGGCCGCGATGTGAAAGTCGTCCGGCTGGTCATCGTGCTGCTGGCGATCATGATCGCGCTGATCATGACCGGGGCGGCGTTCGGGACCCTGACTTCGCCAAATCTGGGCCCGAGCCGCCTGCAGCCCGCCATCCTGTCGCTGCTGTTCCTCGTCGTGGGCGCGCTGATCGGCAAGGCCTCGCCCAATCCCGTGGTGGGCGTCCGAACCTACTGGACGCTGCGAAGCCGTCTGGCCTGGGACAAGTCCAATCGGCTGGCGGGCCGGCTGTTCTTCCTGATCGGCATCCTGGGCCTGGCGGCCAGCGCCGTGGCGCCGCCGGCCCAGGTGGTCGCCGCGGTGGTCATCGCGGTCATCGCCGCCGCGGTCGCCGCGGTCGTCGAAAGCTGGCGGGTCTGGCGAAGCGATCCCGAACGCGCCGCGCCCAGACGCTAGCGGACCTGCGCGCGGGGCGCGGGCGGTTCGAGGCCCGACGCCCGCGCCTGGCGCTCCAGGCTGTCGGCCAGCAGGTTCCATTCCTCGGCCAGGCGAAGGTACGATTGGCTGATCCGCGGAAACTGGGTTTCGGCGGCCAGCATCTCCATCTCGGCGGCCCGTTTGCGATAAAGCCTGATATGGTCGGCCTGTGACATATGCCGATCAAACAGCTGATACGGCCGAAGGTTGCCAGGGTGAAGGTTGCAATCGACCTCGCCTTGACTGGGCGCCCCGGCGGCGATGACACCGACTTACTTTTCCAACTCTTGGCTACGCCTAGACGCTAGGCAATCGGAACGCCGACGCGGATCGCGGCGGACAGGGGTGCGAAGACGCTGTAGCTCATGCCGTCAGCGCCCAGATGCAGGCTGGCTGCGCCGGCCAGCGACCGGGGGAAGCCGGTCTGCAGCAGGCGCAGGCCGAAGCCGGGCCGCTCCGGAACCTGTCCGCCCGGTCCGCCGAGTTCACGCCACTCCAACTCCAGCCGCCCGCCGGCCACCAGCCAGTTGACCTCGACACGCCCCTCGGGCCGCGACAGCGCGCCGTGGCCGATCGCGTTGGCCGCCAGTTCGTGGACCGCCAGCAGGACGTTGACGGCCGTCTCAGCGGCCAACAGCACCTCCGGCCCGTGCAGGTGCAGGCGTCCGGCCTCGATGTCGCCCGCACCCTGCCGGATCGCCTCGTCGAGCCGGACTCCGGCCCCCGCCGACCTGGCGATCATCTCGTGGCCTCGCGACAGGGCCATGAGCCGGCCTAAGAAGGCCTGGTTGAAACCCTCCGGCGAGGGAGCCGTGCGCAGGGTCTGCTGGGCGATGGCCCGCACCGAGGCGAGGTTGTTCTTCACCCGATGATCCAGCTCGCGGATCAGGCCGTCGCGCTGGGCCAGGGCGTCCTGAAGGGAATCGATCAGGCGAACGTTCTCCAGCGCCGTGGCCGTGGCGCGGGCGATGATCTGCAGCTGGGCGAGCTCGGCCGGCGCGAACTCGCGGATCTCGGCCCAGTAGGCGCCTATGGCGGCGATGGGCTCCTCGGGCCGCACCGGCGTCATCACCAGGCTGCGCACGAACGTTGGGCGATAGGCGTCGTGGGGAATACGGTCGTCGGCGTAGACGTCGGGCACCACCGCCATCTGGCGGTTCAACATCGCCCAGCCCGAGATGCAGTGGTCCACCGGGAAGCGGCGGCCCTTCCACAGGGGCCCGATGGCGTCTTCGTCGAGATAGACGCATTGATCGCCGTCGCGCAGGACGACGGTCACCCCGTCGGCCCCGCAGATGCCGCGCGCCACCGACAGCACCACCGCGGCGACGTCCCCGGCCGTGCGCGCGGCCGACAGCTTCTCGATGGTTTCGACCAGAGTCGCGAGCTGGCCGCCGTCGGGCGCCAGCGCCGGCTCGGACGTCGTGTCCAGAAGAGCGGCCACCCCGTATCGCCCCCTCTGCCGCGGAAGATGGATGAACGCTAAGCCGGCAGCGCGGACATTGCCGGATCGGACGGCGCGCGCCTAGACCTGCGCCGGTGCGACCGCTCGCCGCTCCGCCAGCGCCACCACCGCCACGCCGCCCAGGGTCGCGGCCGCACCGGCCACCAGCCGCCAGGTGATCACGTCGCCGAAGAAGCTGACGCCCAGCGCCGAGCTGACCAGGGGCGTGGTGAGCAGATAGGGCGCGAAGCGTCCAGCCTCGCGCCGCTGGACCAGCCAGAACAGCGCCACCGTCGCCATCACCGAGGAAATCGCCCCGGCGTAGACCAGGCTCGCCCAGACCAGGGCGCTGGCGGCGCGGGCCTGATGCATCAGATGCGGTTCGGTGGCGAAGGCCGCTGCCAGCAGCACCGGCGCGGCGACCAGCGAGCAGCAACCCTGCACCTTCAGCGCGGGCGTCGGCTGCAGGCGGCGCACCAGGACCGTACCCAGGGCCCAGAAGCAGCTGGCGATCAGCCCGACCGCCACGGCCTGGACATCGGCGGCCGCGCGCGGATCCAGGGTCATGAAGGCGACGCCGGCGAAGGCCAGGCCCATGCCCAGCAGGGCCGAGGGCGGAGCGACCTCGCCCAGGAGCAGCCAGGAGAACAGCGCCGCCAGCGGAATCCACAGCTGCAGCGAGACGCTGAACAGGCTGAGGTTATGGGCCAGGTGGAAGCCCGTGTAGACCAGCCCGAAGTGGATCGGTCCCATGATCAGGACCACCGGCAGGAAGCCCTTCCAGGGCGGGAATGGCGGCTTGATCCAGGGGATCAGCAGCACCAGCGCCACCAGGAAGCGCACGCCGCCCACGAACAGAGGCGGCAGGGCCGCCGTCGCCAGCTTGCCCGCGGCGTTGTTCACGCCCCAGACGACCACCACCATCCAGATCGCCGCCCACTCCAGGAGGGTGAGCGGCGAATCGGAGCTGCGGGCCATGCGGCCGAGCTAACCCGGCCTCTGGTCCGCCGGCAATCAGGAACGCCCCGGGCGCGGCGCCGCCGGTGACAGCCGCGCCGCGCTCGAGGGTCGGGGATCGGCGACTACCGAGGCGCACCCACGGCCGGCCCGGCCGCGTTTGACGCGCCGGTGGTCAGAGCGGTGGTCGAGGGCGGGGTCGGGGTGAGGCCGGAGGTCGACGAAGAGCTCTTCTTCTTTTTCTTCTTCGACGGCGTGACGTTGTAGCCCGTGCTCGAGGTGCTCGAGGTGTCGGGGTTCGCGCTCGGCGCCGGCGTGGTCAGCGACGGCGGGGCGGTCGACGGCTGGGCCGAGCCAACCCCGCCCGGATCGACGCCCGCCCCCACCGAGCCCGCCGCGCCCGCCGCCGGCGGCGTCACGCTGGTCGAAGCGCCGCCCGAGGCTGTGGCCCCCGCTCCCGCGGCGCCGGCCGAGCCCGCGGCGCCGGCGCCGGCGGCCTGGGCGAAAGCGACGGATCCGCCGCCGATGAGCAATGCGCTCGCAGCGGCCAGGGCGATGTTCGTGCGTCTCATCTCGCGTCCTTTCTGCAAGGACTGCCCCACGCGGCAGTCCTAACAAAACAACGCCGAAGGGAGCGGGGTTCCGAATGGACAGACTTGAACGGGCGCCGCGAAATCAACAGCAGCGCTTACCAAGGCGCGGGAGGCCGAACGATCCTGGATAAGCTTGAACCGGTGACGGCTTTTCTATTGGGATATCGAATCCTGTCCGCACTCAGCGGTCGGATCACTTGCTAGGCCCAGCACAGAGGGCCGATCGCGCTGGGCTAGAACGGGATTTCGTCGTCCAGGTCGGCGCTGAAGCTCTCGCGCGGACCTGACGGCTGGGCGCGCTGGAAGCCGCCGCCGGCGGCATAATCGTCCCCCGCCCCGCCGCCTTCACCGCGGCCGTCCAGCATGGTCAACTCGCCGCGGAACTTCTGCAGCACCACCTCGGTGGAGAACTTCTCCTGGCCCGACTGGTCGGTCCACTTGCGGGTCTGGATCGAGCCCTCGATGTAGACCTTGGAGCCCTTCTTCAGATAGCTCTCGGCCACCTTGACCAGGTTGTCGTTGAAGATGACCACCCGGTGCCACTCGGTCTTTTCCTTGCGCTCGCCGGAGCTCTTGTCGCGCCAGGTCTCGGAGGTGGCGACGCGCAGGTTGGCCACCCGGTCGCCGGAGTTCAGCGTGCGGATCTCCGGATCCGCCCCGAGGTTGCCCACCAGGATGACCTTGTTGACGCTGCCCGCCATCGCAATTCTCGCTTTCGCTTCCGTAGATCCGGCCTTCGGCCGCCGATGCAAGCGTAGACGGCCCTCGTTGCCGCTTCAACGTGTTCTCTAAATGTTCCTGTGGAGGGGAGTCAAGCGCCCACAGCCGCACCGCCTTTGCGTCACTCTGGCGCCAGCCACCGTCCGGCCGCGTCGGCGCTGTCGTGGGGCACGGTGTTGAAGGCGATCGGCGTTCCTGGCGCGGCCGATGCGATGGCGTTGATCACCGTTTCCAGCAACGACAGGTTCCGGGGCGGCAAGCGCACGCCGGCGCCGATGACGATGCAGTCGTAATCCTGGCCGGCCAGCTGTGACCGGAGCTCCTCCGCGGCGGTCTCCGGCCTGAACATGAGGGTCTCACCCTGCCAGCCGCGGTCCGTCATCTGCTGCATGGCCAAGGCCACGCCCGCGTGGATCTTCTCGGCGGTCATGCCCGGAGGCAGGGCCGGATCCGTGAAGTCCACCGTCTCGGGAACCAGCCCCACCAGAAGCACCCTTGGCACGCCCGTCTCCTGTCCCGCTCGCCAGCCGAGGTTCATAGCACGGCGACCCGGCGAGTTGGCCAGCGGCTGGCCGCTCAGGTGAGCCCGGCCAGCTTGCCGATGACCTCGACGCAGGTCTTGAACGCCACCCTGCCCTTCGCCGCCGTCGCCGTCGCCCGCTACAGCCCTTGTGGACGGCGACATAGCCGGCTCCCTCGGATGCACCGGGGCCGCCACAGACGAAGAAGCCGCCCCGAAGGGCGGCTTCCGCAGTCTCTCAGACGACCGGAGCGGTCAGCCGAACTTGTGCGCCAGCACCGCCAAGAGCAGCAGGGCGACAATGTTGGTGATCTTGATCATCGGGTTCACCGCGGGCCCCGCGGTGTCCTTGTAGGGGTCGCCGACGGTGTCGCCGGTGACGGCGGCCTTGTGGGCTTCGGAACCCTTGCCGCCGAAAGCCCCCTCTTCGATGTACTTCTTGGCGTTGTCCCAGGCGCCGCCGCCCGAGGTCATGGAGATGGCGACGAACAGGCCGGTGACGATCACGCCCATCAGCATGGCGCCCAGCGAGGCGAAGGCCTCGGCCTTGCTGGCGATCCACTCGATCACCAGGAACAGCACGATCGGCGAGGCGACGGGGAGCAAGGAGGGCACGATCATCTCGCGGATGGCCGCCTTGGTCAGCAGGTCCACCGCCCGCGCGTAGTCGGGCTTGGCCGTGAAATCCATGATCCCCGGGATCTCGCGGAACTGGCGGCGCACTTCCTCGACCACCGCCCCGGCGGCGCGGCCGACCGCGGTCATCGACATGCCGCCGAACAGGAAGGGCAAGAGGCCACCGAACAGCAGGCCGACCACCACGTAGGGGTTGGAGAGGTCGAACGCCACCTGGCCCGAGAGACCCGCGAAGAACGGGAAGTTGGCCGCGTTCTCGGGTGCGGAGAAGAACTTCAGGTCCTGGGTGTAGGCCGCGAACAGCACCAGCGCGCCCAGGCCCGCCGAGCCGATGGCGTAGCCTTTGGTCACCGCCTTGGTGGTGTTGCCCACCGCGTCCAGGGCGTCGGTGGAGACCCGCACCTCCTTGGGCAGGCCCGCCATCTCGGCGATGCCGCCGGCGTTGTCGGTGACCGGGCCGAAGGCGTCCAGCGCCACGACGAAACCGGCCAGCGAGAGCATGGTGGTGGTGGCCACCGCCACGCCGAACAGGCCCGCCAGCTTGTAGGTGATGATGATGCCGGCGATGATCACCAGGGCCGGAAGCGCGGTGGACTCCAGCGAGACGGCCAGACCCTGGATCACGTTGGTGCCGTGACCGGCGACCGAGGCCCGGGCGATCGACTTGACCGGCTTGAAGCCGGTGCCGGTGTAGTACTCGGTGATGATCACGATCAGGGCGGTGACCGCCAGGCCGACCAGGCCGCAGCCGAACAGGGCGTTGGGGCTGACCGCCAGGTCGCCGATGATCACGCCGTCCGGCGCCAGCTTGTGCACCACGAAATAGACCGCCGCGATCGACAGCACGCCGGTGACGATCAGGCCCTTGTAGAGCGCGCCCATGATGTTGCGGCTCTTGCCCAGCCGGACGAAGAAGGTGCCGATGATCGAGGTGATGATGCAGACCCCGCAGATGGCCAAGGGCAGCATCATCATCGGGCCGACGCTGTCGGTGCCGCGGAAGAAGATGGCCGCCAGCACCATGGTGGCGACGGTGGTCACCGCATAGGTCTCGAACAGGTCCGCCGCCATGCCGGCGCAGTCGCCCACGTTGTCGCCCACGTTGTCGGCGATGGTCGCCGCGTTGCGGGGGTCGTCCTCGGGGATGCCGGCTTCGACCTTGCCCACCATGTCGCCGCCCACGTCGGCGCCCTTGGTGAAGATGCCGCCGCCCAGACGGGCGAAGATGGAGATCAGCGAAGCGCCGAAGCCCAGGGCCACCAGCGAGTCGATGACATCGCGGCTGGTCGGCTCCAGCGCCATCGGGCCGGTCAGGATCCAATAGTAGACCGACACGCCCAAGAGGGCGAAGCCGGCCACCAGCATCCCGGTGATGGCGCCCGAGCGGAAGGCGATGTCCAGCCCCTTGTCGAGGCTCTCGGAGGCGGCCTGGGCGGTGCGGACATTGGCGCGCACCGAAATCAGCATGCCCACGAAGCCCGCCGCGCCCGACAGCACCGCGCCGATGAAGAAGCCCAGCCCGGCGCGCCAGCCGATCAGGAAGCTCAGCACGAGCAGCACGACCACCCCGACCATGGCGATGGTCATGTACTGGCGGCGCAGATAGGCCTGGGCGCCTTCCTGGATGGCCGCCGCGATCTCGCGCATGCGGTCCGTCCCGGTGGGCGCGCGCATCAGCGCGCTGGTCTGCAGGATTCCGTAAAGCACCGCCAACGCCCCTGCGGCGATGACCAGCCCGAGAATAGAATTCATTGTGTAGGCGCCCCTTCGATCTAGCGCGACGGCCACTGGACTGGCCAGTGTGGGCGTCCGCCGCCACCGAATCCCCCGGTTCGGACGGCGCCCAAAAAATGACGCGGGAAAATGGCAAATGCGCCCCGCCGATGCAACCGGGGCCGGCCGCCGATTTTAGCGGCGGGGCGGAACGGCCGGCTTGGGCAGGCCGGAATAGTGCTGGGCCTGTTCGCGGACGATCTGAACCGAGAGCACGATCCCAGGCCCGACCAGGGCCGCCGCGTCACGCAACAGCGTCGCCTTGAGCTTGTTGTCGTCCAGCGCCGCGTAGTTGTCAGGCCGGACGAATGGGCTCCGGTGCCCGGCGCGCACGAGGGCGTCGCGGAAATAGGGCTCCATGGCGCGCATCTTGGAGGCGTCGGCCTGGGCCGAGAGCCCCAGGCGCAAGGTCACGAACACATAGTTCACCACCTGGCCGTCGACCACCACCGGCAAAGCCAGGGGCGACATCAGGACCGTCGGGTTGCGGGAGGCCGCCGACGGCGCGCCCTCCCCCGCCAACGCCGGAGCGGCGAGGCTGAGGGCCGCGAGGAGACCGAGGGCGAAGCGGCGCATGGCCTGACCTTCCGCCGCTTTGGTGAACGGCGGGTTGACCAAACGTCCCCTCAGGAATGCCGCCAACCGGTCCGACCGAGCGCCAGCTCGCGGCCTTCGAAGAGGATGGCCGTCCCCTCCCCGTCCACCGCCTCGCCGATCTCGGTGAGGGCGACGCCCGCGGCTTCCGCCTCCGCGATCAGCGGCCGCGCGTGGGCGGGCGCCGCGGTCAGCACGATCTCGTAGTCGTCCCCGCCGGCCGCCAGCGCGCCCAGCGCCGGGCCGCGGTCCGGCTGACGGTCCAGCCAGCGCGACGCCGGCTCGGAGACCGGCAGGCGCCCCAGGTCCAGCCGCAGCCGCACGCCTGAGGCCCGGGCGATGTGACCGGCATCGGCGATCAGGCCGTCCGACACGTCCGCCGCCGCGCTGGCGCGGGCGCGCAGGACCTCCCGCAGCTCGAGCCGGGGCTCGGGCAGGCGATAGCGCCCCGCCAGCCACTCAGCGGCCTCACGCGGGATGATCCCGCCAAGCTCGCCCCGGGCCGCCTTGAGACCCAGCCAGCCGTCGCCGATGGTCCCCGAAACCAGCACCCGGTCCCCCGGCCGGGCCGCCGAGCGCCGGATCATGGCGCCGGAATCGGTCCAGCCCAGGATGGTCGCCGACAGGGTCAGGGGCCCGGGGGTCGAGACGGTGTCGCCGCCCAGCAGGGTCAGGCCGAAGCGCCCCTGGTCCTCGGCCAGCCCCGCCGCGAAGCGCTCGCGCTCGGCCCAGCCCGTCCCCTGCGGCCAGGCGACGGCGAGGAAATAGCCATAAGGCTCGGCCGCCTTCGCCGCCAGATCGGAGAGATTGGTCCTCAGCAGCTTGCGGGCGACCAGGTCCAACGGGTCGCCGGCCAGGAAATGCACCCCCGCCACCATGGCGTCCTTGGAGACGATCAGATCCTGGCCGGGCCGCGACGGGATCGCGGCGGCGTCGTCGGCCAGGCCCAGCGCCTCGGGCGCGCGGGCCAGCGGCCGCAGCAGGCGGGCGATGGTCTCGAACTCGTCGGCGCCTGAGGGCTCGGAGGTCATGGCTGCACTCTATCAGCGGCCGGGACTTGCATTCGACCTGTTTCAGATATATCTGACCATTCGACATATCGAAAATATGGCTTGAGGAGCATTTCATATGAGAGGACACGGATTTGGCCGAGGCGGCCATTTCGGACATTTCGGACACGGCGAGCACATGCGCGGTCGGCATAGCCCCGGCGGCCGCGGCGGCGGACGGGTGTTCGACCACGGCGACCTGCGCTGGGTGGTGCTGGCCCTGATCGCCGAGCGGCCGCGCCACGGCTACGAGATCATAAAGGAGATCGAAGACCGGGTCGGCGGCGCCTACAGCCCCAGCCCCGGCGTCATCTACCCCACCCTGACCCTGCTGGAAGAGACCGGCCTGATCGCCGCCCAGGAAAGCGAGGGCGGTCGCAAGCTCTACAAGATGCTGGCCGAGGGCGAGGAACAGCTGAAGGCGCATCGGGCCTCGGTCGACGGCCTGTTCGAGCGCATGGCGAGGGTGCGCGAGCGCAGCGCCGGCGGGGTCTCGCCCAGCGTGGTGCGGGCTCTGGAGAACCTGCGCACCGCCATCCGGCTGAAGCTCGAGCAGGGCCCGCTCGAAGAGACGCGAGCCCAGCGCCTGGCCGAGGCGCTCGATGCGGCGGCTCTCTCGATCGAGCAGGCGTGATAGAACGCGTGCAGCAAGGACCCCCAATGTCGATCCAGACCCAGACCCCCGCCCCGGCGCCCGCGATGGACATCCGCGAACTGATGCGCCGCCGCGGCTTGAAGGAATGGCGGCTCGAGGTGACCCGGACCTCCGAGCTCACCCCACGCATGCGGCGCGTCACCCTCACGGCCGACGATCTGGAGGGCTTCGAGCCCAAGGGCGGCCAGGACGTGGTGCTGATGCTGCCCGACACCGAAGGCGCGCTCGGCCGACGCCATTACACCGTCCGCAGCTACGATCCCGCCCGGCGCCTGATCGCCATCGACGTGGTCATGCACGGCGACTCCACCCCGGCGACCCGCTGGGCGCTGGGCTCGCTGCCCGGCGACGAGGTGCTGGCCTTCGGACCGCGCGGCCGCAACGTGCTGAACCCCGGCGCCGACTGGCGGCTGTTCGTCGGCGACGAGACCGCGATCCCCGGCTTCTTCGGCATGATCGAGACCCTGCCCAGGGACGCCAAGGCCCGCGCGATCATCGAGATCCAGTCCGACGCCGACCGCCAGACGGCAGCGACCGAGGCGGACCTTCAGATCGAGTGGCTGTCCCGGAACGGCGCCCGCGCCCAGCCGTCCAGCCCGCGCCTGATCGAGGCGATCGCCAGCTTCCAGCCGCCGCCGGGCGCCGGGCACATCTACCTGCTGGGCGAAACCTCGACCGTGCGCGCCCAGCGCCAGAGCCTCGTCGCCCGCGGCTTTCCCAAGGCCAACATCTTCGCCGAGGGCTACTGGCGTCCCGATCGCATCGGCGGCCACGACCACGTCGACGACAACCACTGACGCGGTCCGGCCTCAGGCCGGCGCCATCGACCGCAGCGTCGCGAGGGCGCCTGGCAGGTCCGGCGACGGCGCCAACAGAGACCTGGCGATTTCCCGGCTGATCTGCAGCCCCGCGCCGATCTCGACGAAGAGATACTGGCCGCCGGAATTGACCTCGAAGAACCAGTACGTTCCAGCGTCGTCGATCCTCAGGTCGTAGGCCCCGTAACGAAGGCCGAGCTCGGCCTGCAGCATGCGGATCGATCGCTCGATCTCCTGCGGCAGGTCGTGGGGCCGCACTTCCACGGCCGGATCCAGGCGCCAGTCGACCTCAGCCTCCGGGTGGCCGGCGCGAACCTCGGCGGCGAACACTTGGCCGTCGACGACCGTGGCGCGCACATCCACGCCGCCGACCACCCGGTTCTGGAAAATGCAGGGCGAAAAGCGCAGCCGCTCGAGATTGGCCGCCGCGGCCTCGTCCAGCACCCTCGTTTCGACGCCGAGCTTGGTGGTGGAGGTCAGCGACTTGTAGACGAAGGCGTCCGGGCGATCGCCGACGAAGGCCTCCACGGCCGCCGGCGAGTTCGAGACGATGGTGTCCAGGATGTTGAAACCGCAGCCCGAGGCCTTGGCCAGCTGGAAGGTCTTGCGCCTCGCCGCGAGTTCGTCCGTGAACGGATTGATGACACGCTGGCCCAGCGAATAGATCCAGCCTTCGAAGAGCGACGCGCAGTCGTTGCGGCAGATCCGCCGATGTTCTTCGAACGCGACCTCTTCGGGCAGGGTGAACTTGCCGCTGCGGCGCCACCAAAGTCCGGTGATTTCGCTGTCGGTGATCAGGCGGCCGTCCGCCAAGCCGAGGCTGTAGCTCGGAGGCCCGCATCCGCCGGCGCTGAAGGTCAGCGCCCAGGACAGGGGAAAGTCGCGCATGTCGAGAAGGACGGCGTCGCCGCCGCATCGCCTGATTTCCCACGCGACGGTCAAGGCGTGCTGATCGTCGGATGGCGCGACGACGATGGCGACCAATTCAGCCCCCTCCCGCCGGTCGCGAAGCCGGCGTCCGCAGCGCCGGGACGATCAGGTGTCCGGGTCCCACTGCTCGTCGGGTTGGTTGTAGGTGTTCTCGTCGGAGTCGTGGAACGGGCCTTCCGGCGGCGTTCCCGTCGACTTGGTGACCGGGGTCTGGGACCAGGTCGCCGATGCGACCACCTCGGGAACGGGAATGTCACGCGCGCGGAAGAAATCGACCGTACGGTCGTAGTGAACCTTCAGCGCGACCAGTTCCTCATCGGTCAACGGACCCAGCGCATTCGCCGATCTCTGCGACAGGATGAACGGCACCATTGGGATTCCCCCTTACAGGTCCAAGGAAGCAGGCCAACAACCGCGATATCCAGCGAGCATGCCGCGTTTTCAGGCCCCCTTCAACCCATGGAGTTGTGAGGCAGCCGCAAACTCATGGCGAGTAAAGTCGCCTCCCGCGTCGCCAGATCTAGGGGCGCGCTTCCTTGGCGATGCCGTCGAGCACGCCGTTGATGACGCCCGGCTCGGGCCCTTCGAAGAAGGACTTCCCGATCTCGACGTATTCGTCGATGGCCACCTCGAGCGGCACGTCGGGCCGGTGGATCAGCTCGAACACTCCCGCCCTCAGGATCGCGCGCAGGGTGGCGTCCAGGCGCTCGAGCCGCCAGCCGCTGGCGAGCCGACGCGCCACCGCCCGATCGATGGCGGCCTGGTGCTCGACCACGCCGCGGACCACCTCGGCGAAGAAGGCCTCGTCCGCCTCGGCCAGACGCTCGCCTTCCAGATCGGCGTCGAACCGGTGGTCGGAGAACTCGCGCACCACCGCCTCCACGCCCGCCGAGGCGATCTCCATCTGGTAGAGGGCCTGCACGGCGGCCAGCCGCGCCACGGTGCGGGCCCGGCGCGCGCGGCTGGAGAGATTGGCCGCCTTGGCGCGGGCCTCCCCTTGGGCCTTTTCTTCCTCGGCGGCCTTGAGCTGCTCGTAGGCGTCCTTGAGGCTGCGCGGCTCGCTCATCGCGCCTGACCGAGCAGGCGCCGCTTGATCGAGAGCACCTCCAGGCAGGCCCGCGCGGCGGCGCCGCCCTTGTCGCCTTCCGACACCCGCGCCCGGGCCCAGGCCTGCGCCTCGTCCTCGACGGTGAGGATGCCGTTGCCGATGGCCAGCCGCCGGCCCGCCGCCAGTTCCATCAGCCCGCGGGCCGATTCATTGGCCACGATCTCGAAGTGATAGGTCTCGCCCCGGATCACCGTGCCCAGCGCCACGTAGCCGTCGTAGGCGATCCCCGCCGGACGATGGCCCGCCTCCTCGGCCACGGCGATCGCCGCCGGGATCTCCAGCGCGCCCGGCACGGTCGCCACGTCGTGGTCGGCGCCGAAGGCCTGCAGGGCATCGACCGCGCCTTTCAGCAGCTCGTCGGCCAGGTCCGGATAGAAACGCGCTTCGACGATCAGGATCCGCATCGCGTCCTCGCTCATCCGCCGTCCTCGCGCGGGATCGGCCGCCGCTCGATGATCTTCAGGCCATAGCCCTCCAGGCCCGGCAGGCGCGCCTGGCTCGAGCTCAACAGGATCATCTCCCGCACCCCGAGGTCGAGCAGGATCTGCGAGCCGATGCCCACCTGGCGCAGCACCGCCTCGTCGTGGTCGTGCAGGCCGGAGAAGCGGTCGGACATGAAGGTGGGGCTGGGATCGCGCAGGAACAGGGCCACGCCCGCCCCCTCATAGCCGGAAATGGTGCGCAGCGCCTGGGGCACGTAATCGCGGCGGTATTCCACGTGGCCCAGCACGTCGGCGACGGGGTCGATCTGGTGCACCCGCACCATGGTCGGCTTGTCCGGATCGATGCGGCCCTTGACCAGGGCCAGGTGCTCGGCCCGGTCGATGATGTTGCGGTAGATGTAGATGCGGAAGGGCCCGCCGTAGACGCTGTCGAACGGCGTCTCCAACACCCGCTCCACCTGCCGCTCGGTGCGCCGACGATAGGCGATCAGGTCGGAGATGGCGCCGATCTTCAGGCCGTGCAGCTGGGCGAAGGCGATCAGGTCCGGCAGCCGAGCCATGGTGCCATCGTCGTTCATGATTTCGCAGATGACGCCGGCCGGCTGCAGGCCGGCCAGCCGGGCGATGTCGACCGCAGCCTCGGTGTGGCCGGTGCGGACCAGCACCCCGCCCTCGCGCGCAACCAACGGGAAGACGTGGCCGGGCGAGACGATGTCGTCGGGCCCCTTGGTCAGGTCGATGGCCACCGAGACGGTGTGGGCGCGGTCGTGGGCCGAGATGCCGGTGGTGACCCCCTCCTTGGCCTCGATCGAGATGGTGAAGGCGGTCGACAGGGGCGCCTGGTTGTCGATGGCCATGGGCGGCAGGCGCAGCTGGCGCGCCCGCTCGGGGGTGATGGCCAGGCAGATCAGCCCGCGCGCGAAGCGGGCCATGAAATTGATCTGGTCTGGCGTGGCGAACTGGGCGGGGATGATGACATCGCCCTCGTTCTCGCGGTCCTCGGCGTCGACCAGGATGAAGGGCCGCCCCTGTTTGGCGTCCTCGATGATGTCCTCGACGGCGGCGATCGGCGTGTCTTCCATGGTCAGGCGGTCTCCTGCCATCGGGCGAGGTAGCGCGCCAGCATGTCGATCTCGAGGTTCACCCGGCAGCCCGGCTTCAGCTCGCCCAGCGTGGTCACCTCCCAGGTGTGGGGGATGATGTTGACGCCGAAGACGTCGTCCTCGACCTCGTTGACGGTCAGCGAGACGCCCTCCACGGCGATGGACCCTTTGGGCGCGATGAAGCGGTGCAGCGGCCGCGGCGCGCGGATCCGGATGCGGCGCGAGCCGCCCTCGGGCTCGACCGAGACCACCTCGCCCACCCCATCGACGTGGCCCGAGACGATGTGGCCGCCGAGCTCGTCCCCGACCTGGGTCGGCCGCTCCAGGTTGACCCGCGTCCCCTCGCGCCAGGCGCCCAGGGTGGTCTTGGCCAGGCTCTCGCCGGAGACCTCCACGGCGAACCAGCCTTCGCCCTTGTCGACCACGGTGAGGCAGCAGCCGGCGTGGGCGATCGAGGCGCCCATCGGGATGGTGTCGAGGTCGTAGGCGGTCTCCACCTCGATCCGGCGATCGCGGTTGGTGTCGCGCACGGCGCGGACGCGGCCGACGTCTGTGACGATCCCGGTGAACATCAGGCCCTCTCGTAACGCTCCCAGAGGTCCGAGCCCAGCGCTTCCACCGAGACCCTGCGGAACCGCGGGGCGTCAGCCAGGCGGGCGACCTGGAGCGCCCCCAGGCACGGCCGGCCTTCCGAACCCAGGACGATGGGCGCGCGGAACCACTCGATGCGGTCCACCAGCCCGGCGCGGAGGAAACTGGCCGCCACCTGCCCGCCGCCTTCGACGAGGATCTCGATGAGTCCCGCCGTCTTCAGCGCCGCTAGCGCGGGACGCAGAGCCGGCCGGCCATCCGCCCCTGCAACGACTTCGATAAGGCGGATGCCGGCGCCGCCCCCATCCCGGCCTTCGGCCGTACTTCCCCCAGAGGGGGAAGATCCTGGGCCCGGATCCTCCCCCTCTGGGGGAGGGGAACCGCCGAAGGCGGTGAAGGGGGCCGCGCCGGCGCCGGGAAGACGAATGACATAGGTCGCCACGTCTCCCGCCGTCCGCACCAGCCTGCTCGTCGCCGGCAGCCGGCCGCGACTATCCAGCACCACCCGCGCGGGCTGGCGGCCATGGTATCCATCGAGGCGCACGGTCAGTTCGGGATCGTCGGCCAGGGCCGTCTCGATGCCCACCAGCACCGCGTCATGCGCCGCGCGCAGGCGGTGAACGGCGGTGCGGGCCTCCTCGCCGGTGATCCAGCGGCTTTCCCCCGATTGGGTGGCGATGCGGCCGTCCAGGGAGGTCGCCAGCTTGAGCGTGACGCCCAAGCCCTAGTCCTCCCCCTCTTCCGAGAGGCCTTCTTCGCCCAGGAACCGGGCGAAGTCGCTGGTCTCGCGGAAGTCGCGGTAGACCGAGGCGAAGCGGACATAGGCCACCTCGTCCAGCGCCTTCAGCGACTTCATCGCCAGCTCGCCGACCACGCTCGACGGCACCTCTGTCTCGCCCATGCTCTCGAGCTGGCGCACGATGGCGGAGATCATCCGCTCGACCCGCTCGGGCTCCACGGGCCGCTTGCGCAGGGCCATGGAGATCGACCTGGCCAGCTTGTCGCGGTCGAAGGGCGTGCGCCGGCCCGAGCGCTTGAGGATGGTCAGCTCGCGCAGCTGCACCCGCTCGAAGGTGGTGAAGCGGCCGCCGCAGTCGGGGCACTGCCGGCGACGGCGGATCGCCCCGCCGTCCTCGGAGGGGCGGGAGTCCTTCACCTGGCTGTCGGGGCTCTGACAGAAGGGGCAGCGCACGGGGTCTCAGCTCCTCCTGGGGCGTCGATCTTAGCTGTAGATAGGGAACCGCGCCGTCAGGTCGAGGACTTTCTCGCGCACAGCCGTCTCCACCTCGCCGTTGGCGTCCCCGTTCTGGGCGACGCCCTCCACCACCTCGGCGATCAGGGCGGCCACCTGGCGGAACTCTTGGGTCCCGAACCCGCGCGTCGTCGAGGCCGGGGTGCCCAGCCGGATGCCCGAGGTCACCATCGGCGGCTGGGGGTCGAAGGGGATGCCGTTGTAGTTGCAGGTCAGATAGGCGCGGTGGAGGCTCGAGGCCGCCGCCTTGCCGGTGACGCCCTTGGGCCTCAGGTCCACCAGCATCAGGTGGCTGTCGGTGCCGCCCGAGACGATGTTCAGGCCGTGGGAGATCAGGCCGTTGGCCAGCACCTCGGCGTTCTCGACCACCTGGCGGGCGTAGAGCTTGAACTCGGGCTGCAGCGCCTCGCCGAAGGCCACGGCCTTGGCGGCGATCACGTGCATCAAGGGGCCGCCCTGCAGGCCCGGGAACACCCCCCGGTTCAGCTTCTTGCCCACCTCCAGGTCGTTGGTGAGGATCATGCCGCCGCGCGGGCCGCGCAGGGTCTTGTGGGTGGTGGTGGTCACCACGTGGGCCCAGGGCAGAGGGCTGGGATAGACCCCGCCGGCCACCAGCCCCGCGAAGTGGGCCATGTCGACCATCAGATAGGCGCCCACGCTGTCGGCGATCTCTCGGCAGCGCTTGAAGTCGATGATCCTGCCATAGGCGGTGCCGCCCACGATGATCAGCTTGGGCTTCTCGGCCTCGGCCGACTCGGCGATGGCGTCATAGTCCATCACCTGATCCTGCTGGCGCACCTTGTAGGACACGGGCCGGAACCACTTGCCGGACTGGTTGACCGGGCTGCCATGGGTCAGGTGGCCGCCGGCCGCCAGGTCCAGGCCCATGAAGGCGTCGCCCGGCTGCAGCAGCGCCATGAACACCGCCTGGTTGGCCTGGGAGCCCGAGTGCGGCTGCACGTTGGCGAAGGCGCAGTCGAACAGCTTCCTGGCGCGGTCGATGGCGATCTGCTCGGCCAGGTCCACCCACTCGCAGCCCTCGTAATAGCGGCGGTTCGGATAGCCCTCGGCGTACTTGTTGGTCAGCACCGAGCCCTGGGCCTCGAGCACCGCGCGCGACACGATGTTCTCCGACGCGATCAGCTCGATGTGCTGCTGCTGGCGGCGCAGCTCTCCCTGGATGACGGCCGCGATCTCCGGGTCGGCCTCGGCCAGCCCGCGCCCGAAAAGGTCCAGCCCGGCCGAAGTCTTGATCTGTGCCGTCGCGGTCATGGAGCCTCCGAGCGCGGATGGAAAAAGCGCCGCGATTCCGGGGCGGAAGCCGGCGGCGCCCCTGTTTAGCCTCCCCCGGCGCGCAATCAATGCCGCCCGCGCCGCAAGCGCGGACGCGGCGGGAACCCGAACCGGTGAAGTTCGTTACGGCTGTTTAAGCGTCTGCGCTCGGCTCAGTTCGCCGAAGCCTGCTGTTGTGCGGGAATGGGGGATCCAGGCCTTGGGCGCGGCCAGGAAAGATAGAGACATGTCAGCAGATCCCGACGTCGAAGAACTTTCCGGCCAGGACCTGCTGCGTCTGAGCGCCGATATCGTCGCGGCCTATGTTTCGCGCAACCCGGTCCAGCCCTCCGGGATCAGCGACATCGTCCGCCAGGTGCACACCGCCCTCAGCGACCTGAACCGGCCGCAGGCCGCCGCGCCGGCCGCGCGCCAGAAGCCCGCCGCGCCGATCTCCCGCTCGGTCCAGCCGGACTACATCATCTGCCTGGAGGACGGGGCGCGGCTGAAGATGCTGAAGCGCTACCTGCGCTCACGCTACAACATGAGCCCCGAGGACTACCGCCGCAAATGGGGCCTGCCGGCCGACTACCCGATGGTCGCTCCCAACTACGCCGCCCGCCGCTCGGACTTCGCCAAGCAGATCGGCCTGGGCCGCGGGGTGCGGCGCAAGCGGCCGGGCAAGGCCTAGTTCTCTTCGGAGCGAGCGGCCTCAGGCCGCGACGCCGCCCATGCGCTTGACGTTGCAGCGGGTCCACAGCGAGTCCATGGCGGCGATCAGGTCGTCCATCATGGCGTCGGTGTGCAGCGGCGTGGGCGTGAAGCGCAGCCGCTCGGTCCCCTTGGGCACGGTCGGATAGTTGATCGGCTGCACATAGACCCCGAAGTCGTGCAGCAGCATGTCGGACACCAGCTTGGTATGCACCGGATCGCCCACCAGCACCGGGGCGATGTGGCTGACCGACGGCATCACCGGCAGGCCGGCCCGGGCGAAGCGCCGCTTCAGGGTGGCCGCCCGCTCCTGGTGGCGAACGCGGACCTCGTTGTGCGCCTTCAGCCAGCGGATCGAGGCGGCCGCGCCGGCGGTGATGGCCGGCGGCAGGGAGGTGGTGAAGATGAAGCCCGAGGCGTAGAGGCGCACCGCGTCCACCAGGTCGGCGTCGCCCGCGATATAGCCGCCCATCATGCCGACAGCCTTGCCCAAGGTGCCTTCGATGATGTCGATCTCGGCCATTACGCCGTCGCGCTCGGCCACGCCCGCGCCGCGCTGGCCGTACATGCCGACCGCGTGCACCTCGTCGATGTAGGTCAAAGCGCCGTAGCGCTTGGCCAGCTCCACGGTGCCGCGGATGTCGGAGATGTCGCCGTCCATCGAATAGACGCTCTCGAAGGCGACGAGCTTGGGCGCATCGGCCGGGGCGGCCTTGAGCAGCTGTTCGAGGTGCTCCAGGTCGTTGTGCCGGAACACGTGCTTCTGGCCGCCGCCGTTGCGGATGCCGGCGATCATCGAGGCGTGGTTCAGAGCGTCGGAGAAGATGATCAGCCCCGGCAGGATCTTGACCAGCGAGGACAGGGTGGCCTCGTTCGACACGAAGCCGGAGGTGAACAACAGGGCGGCTTCCTTGCCGTGCCAGTCGGCGAGCTCCTGCTCCAGTTCGACGTGGTAGCGGGTGGTGCCGGAGATGTTGCGCGTGCCGCCAGAGCCCGAGCCGGCCTCGTCGATGGCGGCGTGCATGGCCTCGATCACCACCGGGTTCTGGCCCTGGCCGAGATAGTCGTTGGAGCACCAGACCACCACGTCGCGCTCGCCGTACGGACCGGTCCAGGTCGCCCGCGGGAAGGAGCCTCGCTGACGCTTCAGGTCGGCGAACACGCGATAACGACCTTCCGACCTGACCTGCTCGACGGCAGTCCGGATGGCGGCCTTGTAATCCATTTCCTAAGATCCCTTGGGGTCCGCACTGGCCCCTCTCAAGCTAAGGCGGGCAGCTTTTCGCACACGACTTACGACTCGTCCACATAGGGAAAGCTAGCCGCCCCCGCCAGTTCGCGAATTGACGCCGGTCAATCGCGAGCGGGCCCGCGGCGCCCGCTCGCGTCGCGCCAACGGCCGTCAGGGCCGGCGGTACTTCAGGACGAACTGGTCGGTGTGGCCCCGGATCGAGGGGTCGAACACCATCTTGGTGTGCGGATCGTTGGGATTCCTCAGGACGTCGCTCTCGGCCACCAGCTTGAAACCCGCGGCATTCAGCTCGCTCTTCACCGCCGCCTCGTCGATCCGGTGCAGGGTCGCGGTGGCGCTGATCCCCGTCCCGGGCGCGGAGTGGTCGATGATGAAGAGGGTTCCGCCGGGCTTCAGGGCGTTGAACAGCCCCTTGTCCTCGGCGGCGATGTCGGGGCCGCCGAAGCCCGGATTGTGCATGTCGTGATAGAACTGCGAGATGAAGATCAGGTCGAGCTTGGGCGACGGGGCCCAGGTGGTGAGCGGATCCACCGCGAGACTGACGTTCTGATAGCCGGGCTCGGCGGCGAGCTTCTTGACCAAGTCGGAGGGATGGAAGCCCCGCTCGGCGAGGTCGCCCGGCACCACGCCGTAGACGTGGCCCGTGGGGCCGACCAGCTTGGCGAAGATGCGGGTGTAGTAGCCGGCGCCCGGGAACACGTCCGCGACGTTGTCGCCCCGCTTGACCCCGGTCAGGGCCACGATCTCGGCGGCCTTGCGGTCGGCGTCCCGCGCCTTGTCGGCGGCCGGGCGGCTCGGATCGGCCAGCGCCGCCTGGATCCGAGGCGACACCGCCGCCGCCGCGGCGCCCGCCGCGAGTCCGAGGGCCGCGGCGAGGCCCAACACCTTGATGGTCAGCTTACCCATGCGTCTGCTCCCCTGCTCCTAGGTCATCCCGGAGAGCCGCGAAGTCGGCCCTTCCGGGATCGCAACAAGCGCCCACGTCCTCCGCGATCCCGGCGCCGGCCGGGATGACAAGGGGCGGCTACGGCTTCCTGAACTTCAACAGCAGCTTGTCGGTGTGGCCGCGGATCGATGGATCGAACACCATCTTGGTGTGGGGATCGTCGGGATTCTTCAGCACGTCCGATTCGCCCACCAGCTTGAAGCCCACCGCCTCGACCTCGGCCTTGACCTGCGCCGGATCGATGCGGTGCATCTTGAAGGTGACCTCGGGCCCTGCGCCGGCTGCGGCCGCATGATCCTCGATCAGGTAGATGCCGCCGGGCTTCAGCGCGTCGAACACCGCCTTGTTGAACGGCTTCACATCCGGCTGCGGCGTCCCGGCCGGCGCGCCGCGCGGGGGGTTGTGCAGGTCGTGGTAGTTCTCGGTGGTCCACACCAGGTCGAGCTTCTCCGGCGGTTTCGGCCCCCCCGGCCCGAACGTCAGGTTGCTCACGTTGGGCGCGATCTTGGCCAGGGCGTCGAGCATCTGAGGCGCGCCCTTCGCCATGCCCTCGGGCCACATGCCATAGACATGGCCCGACGAGCCAACGATGTCGCTGAGCAGGCGGGTGTAGTAGCCGCCGCCCGGGATCAGCTCGCCGACCTTCTCGCCCGGATGCACGCCGGCGAAGGTCAGCACCTCGGCCGGCTTGCGCTCGGGATCGCGCTGGCGATCGGCGTCGGGGCGCGCGGGGTCGGCCACCGCGGAATCCACATAGGCGGGGATGCTCGGGCCGGCGGCGAGCGCCAGGCCCGCTCCGGCCAACAGGATCGCCGCGCCGGACGCTGCGGCCAATACGAGTTTTCTCACGTCGTGATCCTCCCAGAACGGCCCACGGCCAGCTTACCAGTGTGCGCAGACGGTTGACCAGGGCGGCGGCAGTTCGGCATAGCACCTGCGGCGGGCCGCGCGGCCTGTCCGGGACTCCGCTCCCGCCTCCCTTTCCCGCTGAATGAAGGCCGAGGGCCGGTCTTCGTGCGCCGAACCGAACGGAAAGCTGACTGAATATGACCGACAAGCCGAAGACGGATTGGGAGATCGCCCAGGCCGCGACCCTGAAGCCGATCCAGCAGATCGCCGACCGCCTGGACATCCCGGCGCAGAACGTCGAGCCCTACGGCCACCACAAGGCGAAGATCACCATGGACTTCGTCAAGGAGAAGCTGGCCAACCCCAAGCAGGGCAAGCTGATCCTGGTCACGGCGATCAACCCGACCCCGGCGGGCGAAGGCAAGACCACCACGACGGTGGGCCTCGGCGACGCGCTGAACCGCATCGGCAAGCGGACCGCCATCTGCCTGCGCGAACCCAGCCTGGGCCCCTGTTTCGGCGTCAAGGGCGGCGCGGCCGGCGGCGGCTACGCCCAGGTCGTCCCGATGGACGAGCTGAACCTGCACTTCACCGGCGACTTCCACGCCATCGGCATCGCCAACAACCTGCTGGCCGCGATGCTCGACAACCACGTCTACTGGGGCAACGAGCTCAACATCGACACCCGCCGGATCACCTGGCGGCGCTGCATGGACATGAACGACCGGGCGCTGCGCTCGATCGTCGACTCCCTGGGCGGCGCGGCCAACGGCTATCCGCGCGAGGACGGCTTCGACATCACCGTGGCCTCCGAGATCATGGCCATCCTGTGCCTGTCGACCTCGATGGAGGACCTGACGCGGCGCATCGAGAACATCATCGTGGCCTCCACCCGCGGCGACCGGCAGCCGGTGCGCGCCAAGGCTCTGAAGGCGGCGGGCGCCATGGTCGCGGTGCTCAAGGACGCGTTGAAGCCCAACCTGGTCCAGACGCTGGAGAACAACCCCGTGTTCGTGCACGGCGGCCCGTTCGCCAACATCGCCCACGGCTGCAACTCGGTGATCGCCACCAAGCTCGGCCTGGGCGTCGCGGACTATGTGGTGACCGAGGCCGGCTTCGGCGCCGACCTGGGCGCCGAGAAGTTCTTCGACATCAAGTGCCGCAAGGCCGGCCTCAAGCCGGACGCGGCGGTGATCGTGGCCACCGTGCGGGCGCTGAAGATGCACGGCGGCGTCCCCAAGAAGGAGCTGGGCCCCGAGAACGTCGCGGCGGTGACCAAGGGCATGGCCAACCTGGCCCGCCATATCGAGAACGTGAAGAAGTTCGGCGTGCCGCCGGTGGTCGCCATCAACCACTTCACCGCCGACACCGAGGCGGAGGTCCAGGCCATCATGGACGGCTGCGCCAAGCTCGGCGCCCAGGCGGTCCTCTGCAAGCACTGGGGCCAGGGCAGCGCCGGCGCCGAGGAGCTGGCCCGCACGGTGGTCGATCTCATCGACAAGGGCACGGCCGACTTCAAGCCGCTCTACCCCGACGACATGCCGCTGCTGAAGAAGATCGAGACCATCGCCACCGAGATCTATCACGCCGGCGAGGTGGCTCCGGCCAAGGCCGTCACCGACCGCCTGGCCGAGCTGGAGAAGATGGGCTTCGGCAACCTGCCGGTCTGCATCGCCAAGACCCAGTATTCGAACTCCACCAATCCGGAGCTGCTGGGCGCGCCCACGGGCCACGTGCTGCAGGTGCGCGAAGTCAGGCTCTCGGCCGGCGCGGAGTTCGTGGTGGCCATCTGCGGGGACATCATGACCATGCCGGGCCTGCCGCGCGTTCCCTCGGCGGAAGGCATGTACGTCGAGCCCGACGGCCGCATCATCGGCCTGTCGTAGGCTTGGTCAGGCGGAAGGCCCCCTCCACCGCCGTCGGCGGTCCCCCTCCCCCAACGGGGGGAGGATCATGGGCCGGCGCTGACGCGGGATCGTCCCTCTCTGGGGGAAGTCCGGCCGAAGGCCGGGAAGGGGGCTGAAGCCCAAGGAGTTCAGTGGAATGGGCGCACCCGAGTTCGATCTGACCACCTGGCGCAAGGCCGAGCGCGCACGGCTGATCGAGGCGCGCATGTCGATGCCGCTGGACGACCACAAGGCGGCCAGCCGGGCGATCACCGAGTGCCTGGCCGCCCGTTTCCCGCCGGAGAGCTTCTCGTCGCTCGGCTGCTACTGGCCGTTCCGTCGCGAGTACGACTGCATCCCGCTGATGAAGGCGGTGATCGCCGCCGGCGGCCAAGTCGCCCTGCCCGTCGTGATCCAGAAACACCACCCGCTGGAGTTCCGGCCCTGGACGCCTGAGACCAAGATGGAAGCGGGGGTCTGGAACATCCTGCACCCCGCCTCGGGCGAACCGGTGCAGCCCGCGGCCCTCCTGATCCCGCTGGTGGGCTTCGACCGCAACGGCTACCGGCTGGGCTACGGCGCCGGCTTCTACGACCGCACCATCGCGACCTTCGCCACCTCGCCCCTGAAGATCGGCGTCGGCTTCGACTTCTGCCGGATGGACGACATCCACCCCCACCAGCACGACATCCCGATGGACTACATCGTCACCGAGAAGGGCGTGGTGTTCGAAGGGCCGGCCGCGCGATAGCTTGACCGCATGAGCCAGCCCCCCGACCAGCCCGATCCCTACGCCCGCGTCGTCCATCGCTTCGCCACCGCCGGCAAGCTCGCGGCGGCCAGGATGATGCTGAACTGGGACGCCCAGACCAACATGCCGCGCGGCGGCGCCTGGGCCCGGGGCGAGCAGATGGCGGCCCTGACCGAGGTTTCCGCCGAGCTGATCGGCGGCGACGGCGTGGACGATGAGCTCTCCGAGGCCGAGGAGCTGGCCGCACGGCTGGAGCCGGACGAGCGGGCCGACCTCAAGGAAATGCGGCGCACCTGGGTGCACGCCGCCGCCGTCCCAAAGGCGCTGCAGGCGGCCAAGGCCCGGATGAGCCAGGAGCTGCAGGCGATCTGGACGCGGGCGAAGCCCGAGAACGATTTCAAGAGCTTCGCCGCTCCTTTCGACGAGCTGCTGAAAGTCCAGCGCGAGATCGCCGCCGCCAAGGCCGAGGCGCTGGGAACGTCCCCCTACGGCGCCCTGATGGACGAATACGACCCGGGGGTCGGCGAACGGCTGGTCGACCCGATCTTCGCCGAGCTGGCCCAGGCGCTGCCGCCGCTGATCGCCGAGGTGCTGGAGCGCCAGGCCGGATGGCCGGACCCCATCCCCTACCCGCCCTCCCCCATCGCCCGCCAGACCGAGCTCTCGCACCGGCTGGCCATCGCCGTCGGCCACGACCCGGAGCAGTTCCGTATCGACGCCGCGCCCCACCCCTTCTCGGTGCCGCACAGCCCGGGCGATGTCCGCTTCACCACCCGCTACGACGAGGACGACGTCCGCTTCTCGATCATGGCCACCCTGCACGAGGCCGGGCACGCCATGTACGAGGCCAACCTGCCGCGCGCCTTCGCCTTCCGGCCCGGCGGCATGGCCCGCGGCATGAGCGTTCACGAAAGCCAGTCGCTGTCGCTGGAGATGATGGCCGGCCGCAGTCGCGAGTTCCTGGAACATCTGGCGCCCCTGATGGCCGAGGTGCTGGGCGGCGATCCCGAGCCCTATTCCGCGCGCAACGTGCTGAACGCCACCCGGCGGCTGGACGACGACTTCATCCGGGTGAACGCCGACGAGCTCTCCTATCCGCTGCACGTGATCCTGCGCTACCGGATCGAGAAGGCGCTGCTGTCGGGCGACCTCAAGGTGGCCGATCTGCCCGGCGTCTGGGACGACATGTTCGAAAAGATGTTCGGACGCCGCCCGCCCAGCCTGGCCAAGGGCTGCCTGCAGGACATCCACTGGGCCGCCGGCTACATCGGCTACTTCCCCAACTACGCCATGGGGGCGCTGCTGGCCGCCCAGCTGTTCGAGCGCGCCAACGCCGAGGATCCCGCCATCCGCCCCGCCCTCGCCCGCGGGGACTTCGGCCCCTATTTCACCTGGGCGCGATCCCGGGTGCACGCCCGCGCGAGCCTGGTGGGATTCGACCAGCTGGTGACCGAGGCGACCGGCCAGCCGCTCTCGGCCGACGCCTTCATGCGGCACGTGCGGCGGCGGTACCTGGAAGAGCCAGCGCCCTAGGCCCGGCGTTCATGGGCCGCCAGGAGCGACCGCCGGATATGACCGCAACGACCGACTCAGGCCCTTGGCGATCAGGGTGGCGAGCGGGCTGGATGGCGCAAGGGGCAGATGCCGGAACCGCGGTTCAGTTCACCGCTCCCAATCGCGCCTGAGAAGCCCATAGACCCAGGAATCGGACACCTCGCCATCCACGACGCAGTCCTCTCGCAGCCGGCCTTCGCGGACAAACCGGAGCTTCTCCAAGACCCGGCTTGACGCCGTGTTACGCGTGTCGGTCTCGGCTTGAACACGGTTCAGATCCAGAGTGTCGAAGGCCCACTGCAGCAACGCGCCCGCACCTTCGGTGGCGAATCCTCGGCCCCAGAACAGATCATCGAGACAGTAGCCCAACCTCGCGCTGCGATAGTCGGGGACCCACTTGGACAGACTGCACCAGCCGATGAACACCTCGTCGGCGGCGAGCTCGATCGCCAGCCGGGCGCCGACGCCATCCCGGTCCATCTGGCCGCAGACCGTGATGAAGCGCTCCGCTTGCGCGCGCTCCTTCCAGGGCGGCGAGTCCCAGTAGCGCAACACGCGTGGGCAGCTTTGCAACGCGAAGATGGCGTCCGTGTCGGTTTCCGCGAAGGGGCGCAGTCGCAGCCGAGGGGTGTTGAGCGTCGGGGCAGGCAAAGGCATTCGGGCAGCTTGTACCCAACGGGCGGCGTTCACGCAGCCGTCTGCAGGGCCCTTGCATGGCCGCGATGGTCAGCCTCCGACCTTCTCGGCAGTTCGGACCGTCGGCATACGGGCCGGACTCTTGTCCTTGACGAGCCCCCGGCCTATGCCGGCAGCACCCGCGCGGGGTCGCCCAGCGCCGACTTCAGGGGCTTGTAGGCCAGGAGCAGGGCCAGGAGGCTCGCGGCGGGCAGGCAGGCGTGCAGGAGCCAGAACGCCACCGGTCCCAGCGGCTGGTAATAGGACCCGATCCAGCCGACCAGGTAGTTGGTGGCCACGGTGAACAGCAGGAAGGCGCCATAGAGCGCGCCCGCCAGCCGGGGCGGCGCCGCGCGGGCCACCAGCGCCAGGCCCGTCGGATAGTAGCAGACGAAGGCGGCGGTCCCGACCGTGTCCCAGACGAGCAGGAACGGCAGCGGGATCTTCCAGCCGGCGCCGGCCGCCACATAGGTGAAGCCGGCCTTGATCAGGGGCTCGCCGATGGCGATTCCCGCGCCGATGGCGATCTTGGTCAGCTCGTGCGGCGTCACGCCCTTCTGCGCCAGCCACCGCCAGACCGCCACGCCCAGCCCCAGGCCCACCACGGCGATGATGCTCTCCACCGACAGGAGCCAGGTTACCGGGATGCGGAAGCCGAAGACGTTCAGGTCCATGAAGTCGCGCCACCAGAGCACGCCGACATTGAAGCCCTGGTTGTTGGGCACCATCACCAGCGCGAAGATCGGGATCAGGCAGAGGATGGCCACGACGGCGCGCCATTCCTGGGCGGTGATCGGCGTCTTAGGCCCCGCCGCGGCGATGGCGGCGTTGCCCCGCGGCGGCTCGGCGGGCAGGTGGCTGCGGCCGGCCAGGTAGACGCCCAGCCCGATCACCATGCCGACGCCGGCGGCGGCGAAGCCGTAGTGGAAGCCCAGCTTCTCGCCCAGCGTGCCGCAGACCAGGGGCGAGGCGATGGCCCCGAAGTTGATGGCCAGCACGAACATCTGGAACGCCTGGTCGCGGCGCACGTCGCCGGGCGCATAGAGGGCCCCGAGCTGGACGGCGATGTTACCCTTGATCAGGCCGCCGCCGAGGATCAGGGCGGCCAGGGCCAGCAGGAACGAGGCGTCGAAGGCCATCATGAAGTGGCCGGCCGCCATGGTCAGGGCGCCGATGGTCACCGCCGTGCGCCGGCCCAGCCACCGGTCGCCGGCGATCCCGCCCAGGATCGGCGTCACATAGACCAGCGAGGTGTAGAGCCCGAAGATCTGGGACGACAGCGCCTGGATCGACAGCGGCCCGAACACCGCCTGCAGCGCCGCCCTGAGCCCGCCCAGGCCCAGCACATGCTCGAAATGGCCGGGCCGCAGCAGCTGGTCCACCATGTAGAGGACCAGCAGCGCCTGCATTCCGTAGTAGGAGAAGCGCTCCCAGGCTTCGGTGAAGGCGAGGTAGCCGAACCCCGAGGGGTGCCCCAGGAAGGCCCGGTCGCGCGAGGGTGCCACGCTTGCGGTCGGCGGCGCATCCACGACGGCCGAGTTGTCCATGACCCTTCCCCCGGGGGCGTTCGCTCGCCGCCATAGGAGAGCGGTTGGGACGGGTGGTCAATCGATGGGGACGCTCGGCATCCTATCTGAACGCCAGGCTGAGCTTGGCGCCCAGGAACTTGCCTGCCGGATCGGCGCCTCGCATGGCGGACGCCTCATCGTAGTCGCCGCCATGCAGGCCGCAGAGGAATCCCACCGAGCCCGTCAGCTTGTCGACGAAGCGATGGTCAACCGAGGTGCGCGCGATCCCGGCCCTCAGGGCCTCGGCCTGGTCCGGGGTGAGGTCGAAAGAGCTGCGCAGCCGGGACATGTCGAGCGGCGCGGCCGCCACCGGCGTCTGGGCCGGGTCGAGCTTGAGGGGCGCGGTCTGGGCCTGGGCGGCGCCGGTCGCGGCCAGGGTCAGGAGCGCGACATATGCCGCCGTGCGAAATCTCATCGTTCCCGATCCTCCGCGACGCGGTCCGATCATATCCTATGCTGGCGCGCGCGCCCTGGCATCCTTAAGGTCCGTGGCGTTCAAGTGGAGGAGCGGCCCATGGCCAATGTCGAGCTCGCAGAAGCTCCGGCCAAGCGCAGGATTCGCCTGGCCCAGCCCGAACCCGGGCTGACGGCCGAGACGATGATCGAGCGGGCGCACGCGCTGATCCCGATGCTGCGCGCCCAGCAGGACGAGGCCGATGCGCTCGGCCACTATGTGCCGGCGGTGCACGAGGCGTTCGGAAAGGCCGGCTTCTACCGGATGCTGCAGCCCAGGATGTTCGGCGGCTACGAGACCAGCTTCGCCGACTTCCTGCGCGTGGTGATGGAGATCGGCCGCGGCCACCCGGGCGCCGCCTGGTGCTTCACCCTGGCCTCGTCGCACCCGCTGGTGATCGGATCGCACTTCCCCGAAGAGGTGCAGGCGGAGATCTTCGGCCCCGAGGGCGACTTCCGCTCGCCTCACCGGGCCCCGCCGGGCGGCGACTGGAAGCGGGTGGAGGGCGGCTACCGGGTCTCGGGCCGCTGGTCCTATTCCTCCGGCATCCCCTATGCGACCCATTTCATCGGCGGCGGCCGCGTCGCCGCGCAGGACGGCGAGCCCGCCCGGCTGGTCAACTTCATCACCCCGAAAGACACGGTGAATGTGCTGCCCGACTGGGGCGCAGGGACCACGCTCGGCATGGAGGCCTCGGGCTCCAACACCGTGGAGCTGAAGGACGTCTTCGTCCCCGACCGCATGCTGTTCCGCGAGGACATCCTGGTGACCTCCGAGGGCTTCGGGCCGGGCGACGGGATCGGGGCCCGGCTGCACGGCAACCCGATGTACCTGGGCGTGGTAGGCGGCTTCTTCCACGTCACCTTCGGGGGCATCTATGTCGGCGCGGCGCGGGCGGCGCTCGACGAGTACGAAGAGGTGGCGAGGAACACCCTGGCCTACCGCAAGGTCAACGTTCAGCGCACCAACGACATCGACGCCCAGGTCCCCTTCGGCCGCGCCCTGACCCTGACCGACAGCGCCGAGGCCCTGACCCTGCAGGTCGCCCAGATGTGCACGGACCAATGCGAGCGGGCGGTTCGCGACGGGACGCCGATCAGCGTGGCCGACACCATCAAGGTCTGGGACATGGCCCGCTACGCCGTGAACATGTGTTGCGAGGCGATCGAGCTGCTGTTCCGCACCTCGCCGGTGCGCGCGGCCAACCGCGGTCAGAGGATGCAGCGCTACCTGCGCGACGTGCAGATGTACCGGATCCACCCCTCCTCCCAGCCCTGGCTGGACGCCGCGCGGGCCAAGTCGCACTGGGGCCTGCCGATCGACCGGTACGGGCACTGAGGTGTTCGCACCTCCCCGCCCTTGTCATCCCGGCCGCAGCCGCGTAGCGGCGTAGAGCCGGGACCGGATTGGGCGCCAGCGCTTGCTGCGATCCCGGATCGCCCTTTCGGCCGCCCGGGATGACAATTCGAGAGAACGGGAGAGGCCCCGCGGTGACCGATCAAAACCCCATGCCCGTGAACCCTCAGATCCAGCGCCTGGGCGTGCCGGTGATCGCCGGCGGGGTGCCGGAGGCCGGCAAGCGCGAGTTGCTCGAGCTCTATCCCAACGCCAAGTTCAACGACCTGCCGCGCGGCCTGACCGAGGACGAGATGATCGCCTTCCTGGCCGACTGCGACGCCGCCATCGTCGGACTGGACCTGTTGTCGGAGCGGGTGATCGACGCCCTGCCCAAGTTGAAGATCGTCGGCAAGTTCGGGGCCGGCTACGACACCGTCGACCTGAAGGCGGTGAAGCGGCGCGGGATCCTGTTCGGCTACACCTTCGGGGTGAACGCCCTGGCGGTGGCCGAGCTGACGGTGGCCTTCGCCATCATGGGGCTGCGCCACGTGCCGGCGCTGAACCTGGCCATGCGCGAGGGCAAGCGGCCGCGCTGGATCATGGGCCGGCTGCTGTCGGGCCGCACGGTCGGCATCCACGGCTGCGGCCATATCGGCAAGGCGCTGGTGCGGCTGCTGCAGCCGTTCGGCTGCCGGATCCTGGCCTGCGATATCCGCGACTATTCGGACTTCTACGCCCAGTACGGGGTCGAGGCGGTCGAGATGGACGAGCTGCTCGAGCGCTCGGAGGTGCTGACCCTGCACCTGGCCAAGTCGCGGCTGACCACCGGCATGTATGACAGGAAGGCCCTGGAGAAGATCCGCGAGGGCGCCGTCTTCATCAACACCTGCCGCGGCGGCATCGTCGACGAGGAGGTGCTCCTGGAGCGCTTGGAAGGGGGCCATCTGACCGCCGCCTGCTTCGACGTCTTCGCCATCGAGCCGGCCCAGAACGACCGCTTGCTGCGCCACCCCAACATGCTGGCCACCCCGCACATGGGCGCCGCCATCGAACAGGTGAGAGTCGAGATGTTCCGTTCGGCGATCCGGGGCCTGGTCGAGAACGGTCCGGTGCAGCTTGAGAACTACGACTTCTGATGGCCGATCTCGTCCTCACCACCTTCGACTGGGTCCCCGAGGCGCCGCGGGGCTATGTGCGCGACCTGCGCGTGCGCTGGGCGCTGGAAGAGGCCGGCCTGCCCTATCGCGTCGAAAGAGCGCCCTTTCGGGGGCGGGGCGAGGAGCACCTGGCTCACCAGCCCTTCGGCCAGGTGCCGTGGCTGACCGACGGCGAGCTTTCGATCTTCGAAAGCGGCGCGATCCTGCTGCACCTGGGCGAGATGAGCGAGGCGCTGATGCCCGCCGATCCGCGCGGCCGCAGCGAGGCCATCGAGTGGCTGTTCGCGGCGCTCAATTCCGTCGAGATGGCGAGCCTGCCCTGGGCGATCCTGAGGTTCTCCGGCGACGCCGGCGACACGCCGGCATCGAAGCGTCTGGACGATTTCCTCAGCCTGCGGCTCGGGCGCATGGAGCCCGTGCTGGCGGAACGCGAGTGGCTGGCCGGGAGCTTCTCGATCGCCGACATCGCCATGTCTGACGCGCTGCGCGTAGTCGACCGGTTCGACGGCCTGGCCGACCATCGCGCCTGCCGCGCCTACGTCGCCCGCGCTACGGCCCGTCCCGCCTTCGCCAAGGCCCACGCCGACCAGATGGCGCACTTCGCCGCGGCCGACCAAGCCAAGGCTTAGCGCTCGAATTTCGAGGACAGGATCACCGAGGAGGTGGTCCGCTCCACTCCTTCCAGGTCGCCGATGTGGTCGATCAGGGCGTCCATGTCGCCGATCGAGGCCGTGGCGGCTTCGGCGATCATGTCGAAGGGGCCGGCCACCGAGTGCAGGGCCCGCACGTCGGGCATCCGGCGCAACGCCGCTTCCACGCCCGCCGCTGCGCGCGGCCGCACGGTGATCATCACCAGCGCCCGGATCAACCCCTGCTCGTGCGCCTCCGCGACCCTCACCGTATAGCCCGAGATCACGCCCGACCGTTCCAGCCGGCCGATGCGGCTCTGCACCGTGGTGCGCGAGAGGCCGAGGGCGCGGCCGAGCGCGGCGGTGGATTCACGGGCGTTCTCCCGCAGGCGCGACAGCAGTTGCCGGTCGGTCTCGTCCATTTGCCGATCCTATCATTTAATCCGCCGAAACCTGTGGTCCGATTCGGCGGCCTGAAGCTGGAATCCGACCTCACTCGGCGCGAGCCTTAGCAGAATCGCCAGGAGATCCGCCATGCACGACATCGCCGTGATCGGCTCGGGCAAGATCGGCTCGATGATCGCCGACCTCCTGGTGCGCACGGGCGACTACCGCGTGGCGGTGGCCGACCGCTCGGCCGAGACGCTGCGCCAGATCCGCGCGACGCTGCCGGTGGAGACCACCGAGCTGGATGTCGGCGACCCCGGCGCCCTGGACCGCCTGTTGGCCGGCAAGGCCGCAGTGCTGAGCGCGGCGCCCTATCACCTGACGGTCCGCATCGCCGAGGCCGCCCGGCGCGCCGACGCCCACTACCTGGATCTGACCGAGGACGTCGCCTCCACCCGCAAGGTGAAGGCCCTGGCCGAGGGCGCGCCCTGCGCCTTCATCCCCCAGTGCGGCCTGGCGCCCGGTTTCATCACCATCGCGGCCGCCGACCTGTGCCGGCGCTTCGAGGCGCTGCACGACGTCCGCATGCGGGTGGGCGCCCTGCCGAAATACCCGTCCAACGCCCTGAACTACAACCTGACCTGGTCGACCGACGGGCTGATCAACGAATACTGCGAGCCTTGCGAGGCGCTGGTGGACGGCCAGCCGCACGAAACCGCGCCCTTGGAAGAACTCGAGGAATTCTCCCTGGACGGCGTCACCTACGAGGCCTTCAACACCTCGGGCGGCCTGGGGACCCTGTGCGAGAGCCTCCGCGGCAAGGCGCGCAACCTCAACTACAAGACCATCCGCTATCCCGGCCACGCCCACATCATGAAGGCGCTGCTCAACGACCTGCGTCTCAGGGACCGGCGCGAGGTTCTGAAGGACATCCTGGAGAACGCCGTGCCGGCGACGCTGCAGGACGTGGTGATCGTGTTCGTCACCGTCTCGGGCGTGCAGGGCGGGCGGCTGGTGCAGGAGACCTACGCCAACAAGATCTACGGCCGGCCCGTGGGCGGGGTGATGCGCAGCGCCATCCAGATCACCACCGCCGCCGGCATCTGCGCGGCGCTGGACCTCTTGATGTCCGCCACCCTGCCCCGGCGCGGCTTCGTGCGCCAGGAGGAGATCGGCCTGGACGCCTTCCTGGCCAACCGCTTCGGGCGCCACTATGGCGCGCCGGAGGACGCCGCCGGCGCGGCGCCGGCCCCGCCGGCCGAGTTCCCCGCCCTGGCCGGAGCCCACATATGAGCCTCGCCGAGACCATGGACCGATCCACCCAGGCCGCCGCACTGACCCCCGTCCGCGAGGAGGCCCTGGCCATCCTGCAGCGCCTGGGCGTCGACCTGCAGGCTGCGGCCGGCCCGGATCTCGCCGCCCGCTCGCCGATCACCGGCGAGACCATCCTTGAGCTCACGGCCGCCTCGCGCGCCGAGGCGGACGCCGCCATCGAACGGGCCCACGCCGCCTTCCTGGCCTGGCGCGAGGTCCCGCCGCCCCGGCGGGGCGAGCTGGTGCGGCTGCTGGGCGAGGAGCTGCGCGCGGCCAAGGCCGACCTCGGCCGGCTGGTGACCCTGGAGGCCGGCAAGATCGCCTCGGAGGGCCTGGGCGAAGTCCAGGAAATGATCGACATCTGCGACTACGCCACGGGCCTGTCGCGCCAGCTGTTCGGCCTGACCCTGGCCACCGAGCGGCCCGGCCACCGGATGATGGAGACCTGGATGCCGCTGGGGGTGGCGGGCGTGATCAGCGCCTTCAACTTCCCCGTCGCGGTCTGGTCGTGGAATGCGGCCCTCGCCCTGGTCTGCGGCGATCCGGTGGTCTGGAAGCCCTCGGAGAAGACCCCGCTCACCGCCCTGGCGGTCCAGGCCCTGTTCGCGCGCGCCGCCGCCCGCTTCGGCGATGCGCCGGCAGGTCTCTGCGCGGTGCTGATCGGGGGCCGGGAGGCCGGCGAGGCGCTGGTGGAGCATCCCAAGGTCCCGCTGGTCTCGGCCACCGGTTCGACGGCCATGGGCCGGGCGGTGGGCCCCAGGCTGGCCGCCCGCTTCGCCCGCGCGCTGCTGGAGCTGGGCGGCAACAACGCCGCCGTCGTCTGTCCGTCGGCCGACCTCGACCTGACCCTGCGGGCCGCGGCCTTCGCGGCCATGGGGACGGCCGGCCAGCGCTGCACCAGCCTGCGCCGGCTGATCGTGCATGAGAGCGTCGAAGAGAGACTGTTCGAGGCCTTGAAGGCCGCCTACGCCTCGGTGACCGTCGGCGACCCGCGCCAAACCTCGACCCTGGTCGGCCCGTTGATCGATGCGTCGGCGTCGCAGGCCATGCAGCGGGCCCTCGCCGAGGCCGAAGCCGCGGGCGGAGAGGTGTTCGGCGGCGAGGTCGTCCAGGTGAGCGGCGGCGCCTATGCGCGCCCGGCCCTGGTCCGCATGCCCGGCCAGGCCGAGGTGGTGCGCCGCGAGACCTTCGCGCCGATCCTCTACGTCATGCGCTATGGCGAACTGGACGAGGCCATCGCCCTCAACAACGCCGTGGGCCAGGGACTGTCGTCGTCGATCTTCACGGGCGACCTTCGCGAAGCGGAGCGGTTCATGTCGGCCTCGGGCTCGGACTGCGGCATCACCAACGTCAACATCGGCCCCTCGGGCGCGGAGATCGGCGGGGCCTTCGGCGGCGAGAAGGAGACCGGCGGCGGACGCGAGGCCGGGTCGGACTCGTGGAAGGCCTATATGCGCAGGGCCACCAACACCGTGAACTTCTCCGGCGCCCTGCCCCTGGCCCAGGGCGTGAGGTTCGACCTGCCCTGACCCCGTCGCACAGGGCGAAATTCGGGCTCCCTGATGCTTGCCTCCCTCCCGCCGCGCATGGTCAATGCCGCCAGCCGGGAGGAACCCAGAAGATGAAGTTCGGCGTATTCGACCACGTGGACGATTCCGGCCTGCCCCAGGCCGAGCATTACGAGACCCGCCTGAGGCTGATCGAGGCCCTGGACCGCCTGGGCTTCGACTCCTACCACACAGCCGAACACCACGGCACGAACCTGGGCTTGGCGCCTTCGCCGAGCGTCTTCCTCTCCGCCGTCGCCCAGCGCACCCAGAGGCTGAAGTTCGGCCCGCTGGTCTATCTGCCGGCCCTCTATCACCCGATGCGGCTGGCCGAGGAGATCTGCATGCTCGACCAGATGAGCCGCGGGCGCCTGCAGGTGGGCCTGGGCCGGGGCGCGGTGTGGATCGAGCAGAAGATCTACGACATCGATCCGGGCACCGTGCCCGAGCGCTATCGCGAGGCGCTGGAGATCCTGACCCAGGCCCTGTCGCAGGACATGGTCGACTACCGGGGCCAGTACTACGCCGTCGACAAGTTCCCGATGGTGCTGAAGCCCTACCAGAGGCCGCGCCCGCCCTTCTGGTACGGTCTGTCGAGCCCGGAGTCGGCGGTCTGGTGCGCTCAGAACGAGGTCAACGCCGTCTCGATGATGGGCGCGGCCGTCGCCAAACGGCCGTTCGACCGCTATCGCGAGGAGTGGGACAAGCTCGGCCGCAAGGCCTCGGATCTGCCCGTGTTGGGCTTGAACCGGCACATCGTGGTCGCCGACACCGACGCCCAGGCCCTGAAGATCGCCGGGCCGGCCTACCTGAAGTGGCGCAACTCCTTCTCCTGGCTCTGGGACCAGAAGGGCGTGCCCTTCCCGTTCCCCTATCCCGAGACCCTGGAGGCGCACATGGCCGCAGGCTTCAGCATCGTGGGCTCGCCCGCCACCGTGCGTGACGCCCTGGCGGCGGACACGGCGGCGGCCGGCGCCAACGGCGTGCTCGGCCACATGATCTTCGGCTCGCTGGCCTACGAGGACGCCCTGCGCTCGCTGGAGTTGTTCGCGGCCCAGGTCATCCCGGGGCTGAAACAGGCCGCGGCCTAGCGGCCTGTCCAATCTGGGAAGGCGCCCGCGAGGGGCGGCAGGCGCTCGGCCGCCGCCCCTCGCGGACCGAGCCCTATGGCTGGCGCGGAGGCGGCAGCTTGCTCATGGCGTCCTTGCAGGCCGGGCTCGCCTTGTCGGCGTTCTGGCGCATGCACATCATCGCCTCGCGGCCGGTCTTGTCGGCGCACAGGGTCTTCATGTCGTTGGCGCAGGCCTCGCGGACCTGCTGGAACAGGGCGCGCATCTCCGGCGATGGGCCGCCGCCGGGCGGTGGGCCGCCTTCCTGGGCGAATGCCGCGCCGGCCGCGAAGGTCGCGACCGCGAGAAGCAGAATGGTACGCATGTGAGTCCTCCCTAGGAACGGCGAATACATAACGCTGCTTTCTGTTCGCCATGTTTCAGGGTCGTCGCGAATCCCCGCCGCGGCCGGCGCGATCGGCGACTGGACCAGACGGCGGCCTGACCGGGAACGCGACGAGACCGCCTCTGGCCCTGCGGGACGGGCGGCGTTAAGCTTCTTGCCGCCGGCTGAAATTCTCATGACAGTATCGAAATAGTCTGCAACATTCCTGAAACAACTCGGCGCGCGGGGGGAGTCGTGGCGGTTCGTGCGGGAGGCTCTCGGCGCCCATTCGGCCGCCTCAGGGAGGCCCGGTTCACCAACATCGATCTGGTGTTGCTGGCGGGTGCGCTGACGGTCACGGCAGTCGCCGGCGCGATCAGCGTCGTGGCGATCTTGGGGCTCTAGCCATGGCGCGCGGTTCGGGAACGATCGGGCCGACGCTGCTCCTGGCGATGCTGGGACTGCCCATGGCCGCCCTTGCCGGGCTCTACTGGCGGTTCTTCCCGCCATCGGGCCGGAGCCTGGACGACCTCCCCGTCCCTCGGCCCATCATCATTGCCGAGAAGCCGGCCGAAGGCTGATCTCCCCGCGCGCACTGCGCCGGCGACGGACCCCCGAAAACAGACCGGCGGCGAGGTCGCCCTCGCCGCCGGCCGTCAAATGGTCAGGTTGCAGCCGTCGCTCAGAGGGGGTCCTTGGCCATGTTGATGGTCTTCTGCTGGGTGAACTCTTCCAGGCCTTCCTGGCCGTATTCCACCCCGAGACCCGATTGCTTGGCGCCGCCGAACGGCACGTCGAACGGCAGGTCCAGGTGCTTGTTCACCCAGATGGTGCCCGACATGATCTGGGAGGCGACTTCCTTGCCGCGGTCCAGGTCGTTGGTCCAGACGGTGCCGCCCAGGCCGTACTCGCTGTCGTTGGCCTCGGCGATCGCCTGGTCCAGGTCGGTGTAGGCCAGGATCGGCAGCACCGGGCCGAACTGCTCCTCACGGACCAGCCGAGCGTCGTGCGGGATATCGCGCACGATGGTCGGCGGGATGAAGTAGCCCTTGCCCTCGGGCAGGTCGCCGCCGGCGATGATCTTGCCGTTCTTGCGCCCGTCCTCGATGAACTCCTTCACCTTCTCGTACTGCATCTTGTTCTGGATGGGCCCAAGCTGGGTCCCCTGCTCCAGGCCGTCGCCCATCACCGCTTCATTGGCCAGCTTGGCCAGCTCGTCGCACAGCTCGTCGTACATGCTCTGGGGCGCGTAGACCCGCTTGATGGCCAGGCAGACCTGACCGGAGTTCATGGTGGCGCCCCCGAAGATCTTGGGGGCCACTTCCTTGGGATCGACGTCGTCCAGCACGATGGCCGCGTCGTTGCCGCCCAGCTCCAGCGTGATCCGCTTCAGCGACGAGGCCGCCGAGGCCATCACCTTCTTGCCGGTCGCGGTCGATCCGGTGAAGGCCACCTTGGCGATGTCGGGGTGGGCGGTGATGGCGGCGCCCAGGTCGTTCTTGTCGGCGATGACGTTGATCACGCCCGGCGGGAAGATCTCGGCGCAGAGCTCGCCGAACAAGAGGGTCGTCAGGGGCGTGGTCGGCGCCGGCTTGCAGATCATGGTGTTGCCGGCCAGGAGGCCCGGCCCGACCTTGATCGACAGCAGGATCAGCGGGAAGTTCCACGGCGTGATCGCGGCCACCACGCCCAGCGGGGCGTGCTGCATGATGATCTTGGAGTCGGCGTCGTCCTTGATCACCTTCTCGGGCAGGTCCAGCGAGGCGAAGTACTGCAGGCCGGCGGCGGTGCCGCCCACTTCCCACATCGCCATCGGCAGGGGCTTGCCTTGCTCCTGGGTGAGCAGACGGGCGAACTCCTCCTGGCGGGCCATCATGGCCGCGGCCAGCTTGTTGAGGAGCTCGGCGCGCTCCTTCAGCGGACGCTTGGACCAGGCCGGGAAGGCAGCCTTGGCGGCGGCCACCGCCTCGTTCAACTGCGCCTCGCTGGCGGTCGGGCAAGCCGCAACCACCTCTTCGGTCGCCGGGTTCAGCACATCCATGGTCGACGCGCCTGGCACCAGCCGCCCATTGATGAGCAATTTGAAGTCGGTCATGGGGTTTCCTGAGACTTTGGATGAATTCAGCGCCCAAAGCCGTGTCAGCTCGGGCGCTTGCAGCCTAGTCCAAATCAGGGGCCCTGTCGCTAGTGGGGTGAATCCGAAGTTCGCCGCGGACGCGACTCCCGCACGGCCCAGCCATTGCATCTTGCCTCGCGGACGCTAGCTTGCGCCGCGTCCGGCAGGGCCGGGTTCAGGAGCGAGGAAGCGACATGCGTCTGGTGTTGGCGGGTCTGGCGATCGTGGGATCGGTCGCCTTGCTGGCAGGCTGCGGCAAGGGCGGCAGCCAGGAGGCGGTGATGCCCTCCTCCGCGCCACTCGATCTCTCCTCGGCGCCGCCGGCCAGCGAGACCCCGGCGCAGAAGGCGATCGTCGCCGCCCTGCCCGCCCCGTTCAACACCGGCGACCCGGTGGCGGGCGAGGCCAAGTTCGCGCAGTGCCGCTCATGCCATTCCATCGCCAAGGGCGCGCCGAACCTGACCGGTCCCAACCTCTATGGCGTGTTCGGCCACAAGGCGGCCCAGACCCCGGGCTTCGAGTTCTCCGACGACTTCAAGAACGCCGACCTGACGCTGGATGCGCCGACGCTGGACAAGTGGCTGACCGATCCGCGCTCGCTGGCGCCCCAGACCAAGATGACCTTCCAGGGCCTGAAGAACCCTCAGGACCGGCTGGACGTCATTGCGTTCCTGGCGACGCAGACGGACCAATAGGCCCGATCGAGGAAATCTGCTGGCTCTCGAGGTGGAAGCGGACCTTCTCGCCCACGCTCAGGCCCCTCAGCAGCTCCGGCTTCTCCACCAGGAAGGGCGTGGTCCCGGCCGGCCAGTTCAGGGCGTCGACCTCGTCGTAGGAAATGGTCACCCGCCCGTTCTGCGGGTCGAGGCGGGTGATCACGCCGGTGATCTGAACCTTGTCGAGCGCGGCCATATGACTCGAGGGCCTCGCCTCGTCTGGATCCGGCGCCGGGGCCGGCGGATCGGGCGCCTGACGGCGCCCACCGCCACGATGGCCGCCGCCGCCCATTCCGCCGCCCATTCCGCCTCCCATGCCTCCGCCCATGCCGCCGCCGCCGTACTGGGCCTGGGCCGCGCCGGCCGCCAGGAGGGCGAGGATCAACGGGAGAAGGATGCGCCTGGACATGAGTTCGGACCCCAGCATGTGGTCTGCTTCTTCCAGACCGCGATTGGGGCCGACGCATTTCGGCGCCGACACGAACCGCGGTCGCGCACAGCAAAACTCCGCCGCGCGGCCGGGCGCGGCGGAGCTGCAGGGAGGAGAGATCTAGGCGATCAGCCCTCGGCCTTGTCGGCGTCCTTGCCCAGATCCTTGGCCGCCGCGAGCTTGATCGGCACGAAGACCTGGCGGCCGGCGTGGGAGATCATCAGCAGCACGTTCTCGCGTCCGGCCTGGCGGGCCTCGGCCACCGCGCCGGCGAGGTCGGCCACGGTATTGGTCTTCCGGTCGCCCGCGCGCAGGATCACATCGCCCTGCCGCACGCCCTTTTCGCCGGCGTCGGAGCTCTGGGACACGCCCTGGACGGTGAGGCCGCCGCCGTCCGTGCGCGGGACCAGCCGCATGCCCAGAACGCGGGGGATGTCCTGCTCGGCGCCCTGACCGGGAACCTTGTATTCGTTCTTGGCCAGGATGGCGTCGGACGGGCGCGTGCCCGACTTGACGTCGAGGTCCTGGATCTTGCCGTCGCGGCGCACCTGCAGATGGATGACCTCGCCGGCGTGGATGACCGCCACCTGACGGGTAAGGTCGGAGGCCGAGGTGACGTCATGGCCGTCGAGGGCCAGCACCACGTCGCCCGGCTTGACGCCGGCGGCCTCGGAGGGCCCGCCCGGGGTCAGGTCGCTGACGATGGCCCCCTTGCGCCCGTGCAGGCCGAGGCTCTCGGAGATCTCCGGCGTCACGTCCTGGACGGTCGCGCCGATATAGCCGCGCACCACCTTGCCGCCGCTGATCAGCTGGCGGGTGATCTGGTCGGCGACGTCCGCGGGGATGTCGAAGCCGATGCCGACCGAGCCGCCGGTGGGCGAGAAGATCGCGGTGTTCACCCCGACCACGCGGCCGGCCATGTCGAAGGTCGGTCCGCCGGAGTTGCCCCGGTTGATCGGGGCGTCGATCTGCATGTAGTCGACATAGCTGGTGCCCGAGATGGGCGCGCCGCGGCCCAGCGCCGAGACGATGCCGGCCGTGGCCGTGCCGCCGAGGTTGAAGGGATTGCCGACCGCGACCACCCAGTCGCCGACGCGCGGCTTGGCCCGGTCCTCGAAGTTCACATAGGGGAAGTCCTTGCCGTCGACCTTGATCACCGCCAGGTCGGTGGCGGAGTCGCGGCCCACCAGGGTGGCGGTCAGCGACCGGTCGTCGGAGGTGCGCACGGTGATCTTGTCGGCGCCCTCGACCACGTGGTTGTTGGTGACGATGTAGCCGTCCGGCGAGATGAAGAAGCCCGAGCCGGTGGCCTCCATCTTGTGAGGCTGGACCCCGCCCGGGACGGAGAAGCCGAAGGGCAGGCCCTGGCCCTGGCCCTGGCCCTGGTCCTGGCTCCCGCTGTCGCCGTCCTCGTCGTCTCCGTCCCCGCCGCCGAAGGGCGAGGCGCCGCCGAACGCGATGTGGCTGGGATCGACCTTGCCCTCGACGTCGATCGACACCACCGCCGGCGCCACGCGCTGGACGATGTCGGCGAACGAGACCGGAATTCCGGCGGGCGCGCCGGCGGAGGCCGGACGAGTGACCGCGGTCTGGGCCTGCGCCGAGGCCGAAAGGCCGCCGGCCGCCAAGAGCGCCAGCGCCAGAGCACCGGCCACGGAGCCGGAAACGAACGTTTGCTTCATGGTCACGGTTGGATCCCGATCTTGGGGACTGCGCCCCCGCAGTCCGACGTCTGCATCATGTAATGGCAAAAGCCGCAAATTTCAGGCGGGCTCGGCCGCTATTGCGCCTCAAATCGACTCCTCGAGGATCTCGGCCAGCCGTTCGGGCGCATCGAGCATCACGTCGTGACCGCACGCCACCTCGTAATAGCGCCAGTCGGCAAGGCCCTTCACCTTTTCGGCGAACACCGGAAAGGAGGCGTTGGCCCAGCCCGTGGCCAGCACATAGGCCTTTCGGGCGATCCGCTCGCGCGCGCCGGTCAGCTTCAGGCCCTGCGTCAAGGTGGCGTAGGGCTGCTTCGTGCACATGGCGTCCACCCAGGCGCGGTCGGCCTCGTTGACGCCGAACACCTCCGCCGGGATCGGGCTGACCAGGCCCGTGGCCTCGCCCTCCTCGACCATCGGCCCGCCCTCGCGGCCGGCCGAGGTGGTGTAGTCGAGCAGGCTGCGTCCGTCGGCCGGCAGGAAGGCGTCCAGGAAGACGATCGAGCCGATCGCACCGGCCGGCGCCGCCTCGGCCACGCCTGAGACCACCATGCCGCCATAGGAGTGGCCGCAGAGCACCACGTCCGTCAGCCCCTCCCAGCGGATCAGCCGCGCCACGTCCTCGACATGGGTCGAGAGCGTCACGCCCGAGCTCGCCAGGTGCGAGCGGTCCGCCAGGCCCGTCAGGGTGGGTGAGAAGACCCGGTGGCCGCGGGCGCGCAGCAGGTCTTCCAACCGCCGCCAGCACCAGCCGCCGTGCCAGGCGCCGTGCACCAGCACGAAGGTCGCCGCCGCGCCTGAAGATCCCTCGCCCATGAGCCGACTCTCGTCCGTCTGGAACCCGACTGTGGCCCAGCGGTTGTTGCAGGTCGACCCCAACTCCAGGGAGGGAGAGAATGACCAATCTCAAGACCGCCATCGGCGCGCTCGGCGCGGCGGCGATGCTGTTCTCGGCCGCGAGCCCCGCGACCGCCTATGTGCGCCATCACCATCATTATCGTCATCACTATGTGCGGACCGGCTATCGCCACGCCTACGCGCGCGACTGCTGGGCCGAGCACCACGCCTCCGCCAACACCGGCACGGTGCTGGGCGCGATCGGCGGCGGGATCATCGGCAGCCAGCTGGCCGGCCGCGGCTCGCGCGGGCTGGGCACGGTGCTGGGCGCCGGCGGCGGGGCGGTCATCGGACACCAGATCGGCGCGCACGCGCACCGTTGCTGATGAGTCAACCGGACGGGGGGGCGTTAACCTCGGATTAACCGGCTCGTCTCAAGTTAACGATGTCTTCTCCGAAGACACCCCACCATCACCAACTCCTTCAAGCCCGGCCTCGCGCCGGGCTATTTTTTCGGCCAAACACGCGCCTTGCGCGGATCATGCGCTCAGTCTATAGGCGCCCCTCCGGCAAAGGCCGATCCCCGGTAGCTCAGCTGGTAGAGCAGTCGGCTGTTAACCGACTTGTCGTAGGTTCGAGTCCTACCCGGGGAGCCAGCCGGTCGCTTGTCCAGCAATGGCCAGCGCTGTGCGAAAGCCTCTCATTGTCCGATCCTACGCACCGCGCGCCTCCGGGTCGTTCCTTTGGCTCCGGCCGGAGGTGGGGCGGCTCGACCGTTGCTTCGCCGGCCCCCGCCAGGGGCGCCCCAAAGCGCGTCGATGAGTCCAAGCGACGAATGTGTAATTGGGTTCACATTCCAGCCCGTTCCATCCTATGCTGTTCGCCAAACGGGGCATGGCCGCACCAGACGGGCCGCGCCCCGTGCGCGCAACGGCGCTGGAAACCGACGGGACGAATCGATGCTGAAACTCCTCATTGCCGGCGCGCTGGTCGCGGGACTGATGTTCGAAACGGTCCAGGCGCAGCCGGCCAAGGCGACGCCGAGCCAGGCCAATGAGATCGTACTGCTGGGCACGCATGGCGGCCCGTCCGCCGATCCGTTGCGCTCCGAGCCGGCGAGCCTGCTCCTCATCGGCGGCAAGCCCTATCTGATCGACGCCGGCGCCGGGGTGGCGCGCCAGCTGGCGGCGGCCGGCGAGCGGGTGACCGCGATCCGCACCATCTTCATCACCCATCACCACCTCGACCATACCGCGGGGCTCGAGCCGCTGATCGCCCTCAGCTGGATCGGCACGGGTCTCAGCGGGCGGACGGAGCCGCCGGTTCAGGTCTTCGGCCCGCCGGCCACCGACTTCCTGGTCAAGGCCGCGATCAACTACCTCAGCGTTTCGGAACGGATCTTCCGCGCGGGCATCCCCAGCCTGCCCGACGCCGCTGGCATGTTCGTCGGCCACGACATCGATCACCCCGGCCTCGCCTATCAGGACGACCGTGTGAAGGTCACGGCCGTCGAGAACACCCATTTCGGGCACCCCTCCTACGGACCCGACGGCAAGAAGGACATGTCCTTTTCCTACCGGTTCGACACGCCGGCCGGATCGGTGGTGTTCACCGGCGACACCGGCCCCAGCGAGGCCGTCACCCGCCTGGCCAAGGGCGCGGACGTGCTGGTCAGCGAGGTGCTCCTGCCGGGCGGCGGCGCGGCGCGGCCGGCCCGGGCCACGCCGCTGGCCGGAGAGCTGGCCGAGCACATGAGCCGCGAGCATCTGACCCCGGAGGAGGTCGGCAAGATGGCGACGGCCGCCGGGGTGAAGACGGTGATCCTGACCCACCTCGTCATCGGCCCTGCCCCCGACGCCGCCCAGCGTCTAGAGGCGGAGGTCCGCAAGTTCTATTCGGGCAGGGTGATCGTCGGGCGCGATCTGCTGAGGTTCGATCTGAGCGCGCGTTAGGTGCGGGACGGAGTCGACGGGCTCGGCGCGAGCCGGCCGCCTTCAGACCTCGGCCCACATGCGGATGAGGTTGTGGTAGGTCCCGGTCAGGCGCACCGCGGCCGGGTGCGCGTCGCCCAGGGCGGCGCGGGCGCCGCGGATCGAGGCGTCGAGATCGAACAGCAGCTCGCGCTGGCCGCGGTCGCGCACCATCGACTGCACCCAGAAGAAGGCCGCCAGCCGCGCGCCGCGGGCGACCGGCGTCACCCGGTGCACGGTCGAGGCCTCGTAGAGCAGGAGGTCCCCGGCGCCCAGTTTCACGCCGCTGGAGGATCCGGCGCCGTCGATCACCAACTCGCCGCCGTCATAGTCCTCGGGCTCCGACAGGAACAGCGTGCAGGACAGATCGGTGCGGTAGCGCCGCGCCGGCTGGCCGCCGATGCGCACGGCGTTGTCGATGTGGTCGCCGAAGCCCATGCCCGCCTCGTAGCGGTTGAACAGCGGCGGGAAGACGCGCTGTGGCAGGGCGGCGGCCAGGAAGGCGGCATGGCGGCCCAGGCGCTCCAGGATCAGCTCGCCGAGCTGGCGGGCCGCGGGCGCGTCCTCGGGGAGCTGCAGGTTGGCCTTGACCAGGGCGGACTGGGCGCCGGCGGTGATCCGGCCGTCATCCCATCGGGCGTCCAGCAAGGTCTTGCGGCAGGCGGCGGCCTCCTCGGGGCTCAGCACCCCCGGCAGGGTCAGGAGCATGCACCGGCCTCTCGCGGCGCCGCGTGGCCCAGCCGCGCCAGTTCCGGCTCGGGCCGCGAGGCCAGCATCCGGGCCATGCGCCCGCGGGTGGGTTCGGGCGCGCCCTCCAGGGCGGCGGCGACCAGCAGGGCGGCCTCCTCGAGCCTCCCCTCCCCCACCAGCACGGTCGCGTGGTTGAACTGGCCGCGGAAGTAGCCCGCCGCGGCCGAGCGGCGCAGCCAGCCCCGCGCGGCGGCCGGATCGGGAACCGCGCCCCAGCCCTGCTCCAGGCACCGCGCCACCAGGTTCATCGCGCGCGGATGTCCCTGTTCGGCCGCCCTGAGATACCAGCGGTAGGCCGCGCCGAGATCCTGGGACACGCCCACGCCATCGAGCAGAAGATGTCCGACGTTGTACTGGCCCCAGGCGTGGCCGGCCCGGGCCGCCCTCAGGTACCAGCGCGCCGCCCGCCGAGCGTCGGGCGCCACCCCCCAGCCGTTCTGCAGGCAGCGGCCGACCATGTTCCAGGCGTCGGCGTCGCCCGTACGGGCCGCGCGCAGAAAAAGACCGAGCGCCGGGCCCGCCGCGCCGCGCTCCAGCAGCCAGCGGCCGTGGCGCAGCTGGGCGGCGGGCACGCCCGCCTGGGCGGCGGCCTCGACCCAGGGCGCGGCGCGGTCGGGATCCTGGAGCAGCCGGGCCTGGGCCTCGGTCGCCATGGCCACCAGGGCGCCCAGCATCAGATCGGCCGGGCCGGGACGCTCCGGGAACCCCGCCTCGGTCAATAGCCGACCTTGAGCGCCAGGGTCACGGTGCGGCCGGGGCCGGGGACCACGTGGTTCTCCACGGCGGAGCTGTAGTAGGCGTTGGCGTAGTAGAACCGGTCGCCCAGGTTGTAGGCGTTCAGCTGGACCGTGACGTGCGGGCTGACGGCGTAGGACGCCATGGCGTCGAAGGTCACATAGCCCGGGATAAAGGCCACGCCCGAAGCGTCGGCCGCGCGCCGGCCGAGGTGGTTGATCCCCGCGCCGAACGTCAGCCGCGGGGTGGCCTCGTAGACGGTCCAGAGGTTGGCCTGGTGGCGCGCTGTGTTGGGCAGGCGCTGGCCGACCTGGCTGGCGATCAGCGACGAGGTCGTGCGGGCGTCCAGGTAGGTGTAGCCGGTGTAGATCTCGATCCTGTCGGTCAGATGCCCGGCCGCCTGCACCTCGACCCCCTGGGCGCGCAGGTCGCCCTGCAACGAGACCGCCCGGCTGACCGGGTCGGTGACGCGGGCGTTGACCATCTCGGTTCGGAAGACCGCGCCGGTCAGGGCCAGCTTGCCGTTCAGCACCGCGGCCTTGGCGCCCACTTCGTAGGTGTGGTCGCGCTCGGGCGACAGATTGGCCGTCGTGGCCGACAGGGTCAGGTTCTCGGCGGAGGGATCGTAGGAAGTCCCGTAGGCGGCATAGAGGCTGACGTCCTTCCCGGGCCGGAACACCAGCGACAGGCGCGGGGTGAAGACCTGGTCGGTGTGCTCCAGGTGCAGATGGGTGATGGGTTCGTCGTCGCGGGCGGTGAAGGTGTCGTGGCGGATCGCGCCTTCCAGCGTCCAGCGGCTCCCAAGACCGATGGTGTCGCCCAGGAGGAAGCTGGCCGCGCGGGCGGTGACCACCGGCCGCTGGGTGACGGTGGTCTGGGTCCCGGGGAAGTTCTCGAACGGATCGGGCGACAGGAGCGGCGTCGGCGCGATGCTGTTCAGCTGGTTGGCGTAACGGGTCAGGGACGCGGTCTCCTGGTCCAGCTCCATGCCCGCGACCAGGGTGTGGGACAGGGGGCCGGTCTCGAGCCGGTAGCTGAGCTCGGTGTCGCTCATCGCGGTCTGCACCCCGCCGTCCACGCCGGGCCGGTCGCGATAGACCAGGATCGAGCCCAGGGGCGCGCCGGCCAGGGGGGCGGTCGTGCCGAAGTGCGGCTCGGTGATGCGCGAGACGAAGGCGTAGTCGCCATATCGGACGGTCTGGCTCGCCCTCAGGCGGCCGGAGAAGTCGTGCGCCAGCTTCAGCGTCAGCACGTCGACATCGGCCTTGGTGCGGTCGTCGGACGGCAGGCCGTAATAGGCGTCGTGCGGAACCCGAGCCGGAGCCGAACCCGCGAACGGCGTGCCGGGGTCAGGCACATTGTCCTCGTGCTGGTGCAGGTAGTTCAGGGTGAAGGTGGTGGGGCCGCCCATGCCGGCTTCCACGCTGGGCGCCACGCCCCAGCGGCGGTTGCGGTCGAAGGGCCGGCCGGCGACGCTCTCGTGGTCGATCATGCCGTTCAGCCGCACCGCCGCCCCGTCGCCCAGCACGTGATTGACGTCGGCGGTGGCGCGGACCTGGTCGTTGGTCCCGCCCTGGACGACCCCCGACTCCTGGTCGGTCATGAACGGCAGCTTGGAGACCTGGTTGATCACCCCGCCGGTGGATCCGCGGCCGAACAGGGTCGATGCGGGGCCCTTGTAGACCTCGATGGCGTCCAGATCGAAGGTGTCGCGGGTGTAGTATCCGGTGTCGCGCAGGCCATCCAGGAAGATGTCGTCGTTGGCCGGGAAACCGCGCAGGTTCACCGTGTCGCCGTGCGCCCCGCCCTCGCCGGCGTTCAGGGTGACGCCGGGAATGTTCTTCAGGGCCTGCTGCAGGTTGGCCAGGCCCTGCTCCTGCATCAGCACCTGGGGGATGACGTTGATGGTCTGGGCGGTGTTCTGCAACGTCTGGGAGAGGAGGCCCAGCGTCGGCTTGCGGGCGGTGACCACCACGCCCCGGACCTCGTCGGGCGTGGCGGTGTCGGCCAGGGCGGCGTGACCGCCGGCCGACGCCAGGCAGGCGGCCGCGATCTCAAGTCCCGCCGGCTTGCGCCGCTTCCAGGTGCGCCCATGCGCCGAAGCCGAGCCGCCCATGACCCCCTCCATCACTGTTGCGAATAATTCTCAAGAGCAGGTCTAGCGCGGCCGGGGCCGGAGTCAAGGCGACTGAGAATGATTTGCAAACTCGCCGCCCAGGTTCTTGCGGCGGACTGGTCCGAGCCTTGCTGCCGGTCCCAGCCAGAGCCGGCGGCGAAGGGGGCGTGGCCTAGTGGACGTGTGCCAACACGGGTCTTCGCGGAACGCGAACATCCCAAAACCGGCCAGCCGGACCCTCGCGCGGCTGCTGCATCCCCTCGCCCTGGCCACCGTCGCCGGCTATCTGGCGCTTCTGGCGGCTTCGTGGTGGGCGTTGCAGCGCCTGGCGCCCGACACCGTGACCCTGCACCTGTTCGGCAAGGCCCACGTGGCCTCGCAGCTGCACCGGAGAATTGGCGAGCGGCTGGTGGTCGCCGGCATCCTGGCGCCGGGCGTCTTCTTCCTGGAGTACCTCTGGATGGGCTGGCGCGGCAGTTCGGTGCGTCATCTGCTGGTCGAGCGCACCGCATCGGGCCGCTCGGACCTCGCCTGCTTTCTCGCGGGCCTCCTGCCGCCCATGACCCTGATCTCGGCGGCCATGAGCCTGGGCATCGTCCTGGTTTCGGGCGAGTGGCTGAGGCAGGCCATCGGACGCGTCACCGGCTTCGACATCAGCATCGCCTCCGAGCCGCTGGCGCTGCAGACCATCATCCTCTTCCTGGTCTATTCGCTGTTCGACTACTGGAGCCACCGGCTGGACCATTCGCGGGCGTTCTGGCCGCTGCACCGCTTTCACCACGCGGCCGACGCCTTCTCGGTGTTGACCGCCGCGCGCACCCACCCGGCGGCGTTCACGGCCGTGATCGGGACCACCCTGCCCGGCCTGCTCCTGGGTTCGGCGCCGGAGGCGCTCGCGGACGTCGGCATCCTGGTGATGACGATCCGGCTGGTGATCCATTCGCGCATCGAGTCCGACTTCGGCTGGGCCGGCCGCTGGATCGTGCAGTCGCCGGTGCACCACCGCCTGCACCACTGCCTGAACCGGCTGCCGGTCAACCTCGGCTTCATACCGGTCTGGGACCACCTGTTCGGCACCTGGCGTGAGGCGCCCGGCCTGCCGATGAAGATTGGCGTGGCCACGCCCTACCGGCACGGCGCCTGGATCGCGCCCGACATCTGGCGCGACTACCGCGACTTCTGGAGCGGCCTTTTCCGGCTGGCGAAGGCCAGGCGCGCGGCCTGAGGCTTGACCAATCAGTTGCGAATGAGTTGCAATCCCATTCGGGATCGCTAAATACAGAGGGTCAGGTCGGAGGGCCTCGTGTACGTCTGCAACTGCAACGGCATCCGCGAGCGTGAAGCGCGGGCGGCGATCGACGCGGGCGCGACCAAGCCGGCCGAGATCTTCCGTCGTTGCCAAGCCCATCCGCGATGCGCCAAATGCGTTTGCGACATGCGGCGGATGATCGAGGAAACGCGAGATGCGTTGAGGTTCGCCGCCGAGTAGGAGGCGGACCATGCAGGGCGACCGAGCCATTATCCGGCGTCTGAACGAGGTCCTCACCAACGAGCTCACCTCGGTCAACCAGTACTTCCTGCACGCGCGCATGCTGCAGAACTGGGGTTTCCGCCGGCTCGGCAAGATCGTCTACGACGAGTCCATCGGCGAGATGCGTCACGCCGACAAGCTGATCAAGCGCATCCTCTTCCTGGACGGCCTGCCCAACCTGCAGGACCTGCGCAAGCTGGCGATCGGCGAAACCGTGGCCGAGATGCTGGGATCGGACCTGGCGCTGGAGACCGCGGGGCGAACCACCCTGATCCTGGGCGTGGCCGAATGCGAGGCGGCCCAGGACTTCGTCAGCCGCGAGGTGCTGACCGATATCCTGACCGACACCGAGGAGCACATCGACTTCCTCGAGACCCAGCTCAGCCTTTTGAAGTCGCTGGGCGAGCAGACCTACCTGCAGAGCGCCGCCGGCGAGCTCGAGGACTGAGGTCCCGATACCCCGCTCGTCCCGGCGAGGACGGGCGGAACGTCTACTTCGCCAGGTGCGCCACCACGTCGACCTTCAGGCCCACCTTCAAGGGCACGATGTCGGCTCCGCCGTATTCGCCCGAACCGAAGCTCCAGACGCTGCGGTCGACATCCACCTCGCTGTGCATGTCCGCCTCGTCGCCCTTGATGGTCAGGGTGAAGGGCAAGGCCAGGGGTTCGGTCTTGTCGCGCAAGGTCAGATCGCCGTCGGCCTCGTACTTTCCGCCGCCCAGATCCTTGATCGAGCGGCTGACGAAGACCGCCTTGGGGAACATCGACGAGAAGAACCAGTCGCCGCTCTGGGCCGTCTGGTCGCGTCCGGAATCGCCGGTCATCACCGACCCCGTGTCGACCTCGACCGTCACCTTGGAGTTGGCCAACGCCTTGGGGTCGAAGTGGATGTCCGCTGTCCAGTGGTCGAAACGCCCCTCGAAGGCCGCGCCCTCCGCCGAGCTTTCGAACGCCAGGGTGGAATGGGCCGGGTCGACCACCCAGCGGGGCGCCTCCTGGGCGGCGGCGGACCCCGCGGCCGCCAGGGCGGCGATGGCGATGACGGCGCGCATTGCGCGATGAGTGCTGTGAGCCATTGGCGTTTCCCTTGACCGGCGCAAGTGTTCACATGGAACCGGGCTGGGGCAAGCCTGCTTGCGATCCGATCTCGGAAGTTCGGCGACGCGGCGCGGCCCGCCGGCGCCTGGGCGGCGTCAGCCATCGATGCGGCGCGAGGCCGCCGTCTATTGTCAAGCCTGTCAGCCTCGCCACATTAGCCGCCCCGGAACATGACGACGGAGCCTCGAGATGGACGCCGCTGAAGTCGCCGATCAGATCAGGGAGAGCGCCGACGAGCGGCATCGCGAGGCCTTGCGCGAACACGAGATCAAGGCCGAGGACCACGAGGCCAAGGAGCGGTTCCGCAATCGCGCCGCCCTGACCATCGCCATCCTTGCGGCGATCCTGGCCGTGTGCGAGCTGGGCGGCGACGACGCCAAGAACCGGATGGTCAACTCCAACATCCGCGCCAGCGACGGCTGGGCCCTGTATCAGGCCAAGAACGTGCGCCAGACCGAATACCGCCTGGCCGCCGACGGATTGAAGCGCGAGCTGACCTCAGCCGCCCTCACCGACGCCCAGCGCGCCGCCGCGACGGCGGACCTGAAGTCCTACGAGAAGACCATCGCCCGCTACGAGGACGAGCCCGGCAAGGATGGCAAGAAGCAGATGCAGGCCCAGGCCAGACGGCTCGAGGAAGCCCGCGATCGCGCCGGCGAGCGCAACGAGTCCTTCGACTTCGCCCAGATGCTGCTGCAGCTGGCCGTCGTGCTGGGGTCGGTGTCGATCCTGGCCCTGTCGCGGCCGCTGCTCTGGGCGGCGGGGCTGCTGGGCTGCGGCGGCCTGGCGCTGGTGGTCAACGGCTACTTGCTGCTGGTTCCCCTGACCCCCTGACGCCCCGCCGAACATGACCGAAAGTTCATGCTGAGACGTCTTGCCGCGGCGCCATGCCGGGCGGATAAGGCGCCCGATCCTGGGGGATTGGGATGCAGGCGGTCATCCAATCGCTGGAGAGCTTCGTGCTGGCGATGGCGGTGACGGCTTTCGCCCACTTCGGCGTGGCCCTGAAGGACGCGCCCTGCGCCAAGGCCGCCCCCGCCGTCCATCGCATCGCCTATGTCCGCCCCAGGACCGTCCGCCCCGCCCCCGCGCCGCTGGCTAAGGACGTTCGTCGCGCCTAAACCGTCCGCGACCGGTAAGCGTCTTTGCGCATCGGGCCATATTGGGTAGGCTTCACCCAGACGTGCGAGGCGGCGGGCGGACCGCGCGTGCGGGGCGCACACCTTCCTCCCAAGGACCTGGCCGCGGATGAAGAGCGACAAGCGCGAGCCGCTGGATTTCTCGCCGAACGAGGGCGCCCAGGCCGTCGCCGGCCCCGAGGCCGCGATCGACGAGGATTTCGAACTTCCCCTGGTCGAGCTGGTCGAGGCGGACGCCGCCCCGCCGGTGCCGGCCGTCAACGAGTCCGAGCCGCCGCTCTCGCCCAAGGCGCTGCCCGCGCCCTCCAGCCTGCCCGCGCCCAAGGGGCCCTCGACGCGACTGATCTATGGCCTGGCCGCGGCCGCCTCGGTGCTCTGGGCGATGACCTCGGTCTACGCCGTCGGCTACCAGTTCCCGCTGGGCTCGGTGGAGCTGCAGCCCTACCGGCTGGCGCTTCTGGCGATCTTCACCCTGGTTCCGATCGGCTTCTTCTGGATTGCGGCCTTCGGTCTGCGCCAGGGTTTGAACGTCGCCCTGAGCGCGGCGCGCGCCAACGCCCTGGCCGAGGAGGTCTTCCAGCC
>JANWHQ010000090.1 GCA_025450315.1 Caulobacteraceae bacterium | reverse complement strand
TCACCGACAACATCCAGGCCTATACCGAAGGCAGCTTCACCCAGACGCGGGTGAAGACCTCGGTGCTGGCCTCGCCGGCGGTCCAGTTCTGGGGCGCCTCCGTCCCGCACGACGCCGCCCACCCGGTTCCGGCGGAGCTGGAAGCCCTGCTCGATTCCCGCAACGGCGGGGTCAATGGATTTGGCTTCATCCCCGGCGTCGACCTCGGCGAGCCCATCGGCCCGAGTTCGCCCTGGGCTCTCCAGATGGAGATGGACAACATCCTGGGTCCACGCACGACCGTCGACACCACCTATACCTACAACCTCGTCGCCGGCCTGAAAGGCGCGCTGCCGGTCAACGACTGGACCTGGAACGTCTTCGGCACTCACGGACAGACCAGCGCCTTCTCGAACCTCGTCTCCGGGTTTGGATCGACCAAGATCTGGCAGGAGCTGGTCGATTCTCCGAACTATGGACAGAACGTCACCATCGCCGGACTGGCCCAGCAGTCGGTGCATTGCACCTCTGGCTTCTACGGCGCGATCTTCGGGGGCCAGACCCCGTCTCAGGACTGCATCGACGCGATCACCGCCCAGATGAAGACGGAGACCGAGCTGACCCAGAACGTGGTGGAGGCCGACTTCACCGGGAGCCTGTTCGACCTGCCCGCCGGCAAGCTGAAGTTCGCCGCCGGCGGTGATTATCGCGAGGATATCTTCAGCTACTCCCCCGATCCCCTGCTCGCGGTCACCTCCGTCGTGGACGCGCCAATGGGTCTCTTCCCCTCAGCGCCGGTCAGCGGGCGGATCGGGGTGAAGGAGGGCTACGGCGAACTGCTCGTGCCGGTCGTGAAGGACGTTCCGCTGGTCCAGAGCTTCGACCTCGACATCGCCGCCCGCTACTCGTCCTACGACTGGCACGGCGGCGATCCGAACGTGAACGGCGGCACAGCAGGCTGGACCTACATGGCCAACGGGAACTGGAAGGTGAATCCCTGGCTCGGCTTCCGCGGCGGCTATCAACTGGCGGTCCGCGCTCCGAACGTGGCCGAGCTGTTCCTGCCGACGACTTCCTCGGTGGTGGGCGCCAGCGCCGGCGACCCCTGCGCCAACACAACGCCGGTGCCTTGGGGCAACAACGCCTCCAATCCGAACCGGCTGAAGGCCCAGCAACTGTGCCTGGCGCTGATCCAGACCACCAATCCCAACGCCGGGACGACCTTCTACACGCCCGGAGGGAGCGCCAACAATTACGTCGGCCTGTTCCCGTTCTACTTCCCCCTCACCATCGACCACGACATGGGCAACGCGAACCTGAGGCCGGAGGTGGCCCACACTTGGACCGCCGGCATAGTTCTGCGTTCGCCCGTGCAGAGCCCGCTTCTCGCGCGGTTCCAGGGATCGGTGGACTGGTATTCGATCCTGATCAATGGCGCGATCGAGCCGGTGACGAGCGAGGTTTCCTACGAGCAGTGCTTCAACGCCAACGGGACCTCCAACCCTTCGCTGAGCGTCGCCGGCAGTCCGTTCTGCAGCCTGATCCAGAGAGAGGCGGTCACCGGCGGCAACCGCTTCGCCAACGCGCCATACGAGAACCTCGGCGAGCAAAAGACCGAGGGCCTCGACTTCAACCTGAACTGGGGTGCGGACTTTGCAGACATGGGCTTGCACGCGATCCCGGGCTCGCTGCTGGTGAACTGGGAGCTGAACTGGCTCTGGAAGTATGACATCCAGAACCTGCCGGGCGGCCAGGTGCTCGAGTACGCCGGCACCGAAAGCGGCCCCGCCGGCAACGCCTTCCGCTACAAGATGTACACCACCCTGACCTGGGCCAATCCGTGGGGCAGCCTGGGGCTCACCTGGCTGCATCTGCCAGGCGCCAAGGACGCCTCGGTGGTGGTGACGCCGACCTCGACCACCCGGGGGCCAGGCTCGTATGACGAGTTCAACCTGTTCGGCACATGGAAGATCACGCCGGCCTACGAACTCAGGGCCGGGGTGGACAACCTCTTCGACCGGGATCCGAACATCGTCGGGGCCATACCGGGCGTGACCAATGCCTTGGGATCCACCCTGGCCGATTACGATGTGCTGGGTCGGCGGTTCTACGTCGGTATCCGGGCACGGTTCTAAGCTCTCCCGGCGCGCTCGCGAAAATAGGGGGCGGGCGGTGGCGTCCGCCCCATTTTTCCACGAGATTCAGTCCTCAACGACTCGGATCCGGCTCAAATTCGTTCCTGTGCCCAATCACTGCTGCGGGCTTCCTGACGAGCCCTGGCGCCAACGCGGAAGAGATCAAGATGAGGTCCCAGTTGCTGATTTGCCTGGCGGCGCTGGCCCTGGCCGCCGGATCGCCGGCGATGGCCGAGATTGCTACGGCGAAGGTGACGGGCGGCGAGATCTCAGGGACGGTCGTCGACGGGATCTCTGAGTTCAAGGGAATCCCTTTCGCCGCACCGCCAGTCGGCGCTCTGAGGTGGAAGGCCCCACGGCCGGTCAGGCCTTGGTCGGGGGTGAGGCGGACTGTGAACTTCGGGACCGCCTGCATGCAGACTGGCGGCGGTGGCGGCGCCGGTCCCGGCATCCCCTATGGCGAGGATTGCCTCTTCATCGACGTCTGGAGCCCCGCGAAATCGGCCGGCGAGAGGCTGCCGGTGATCGCCTGGATTTACGGCGGCGCCTTCGCCGCCGGCGCGACCAGCAATCCGCTCTATGACGGAGCCAACTTCGCCAAGAAAGGCGTGGTCTTCGTCAGCATCTCCTATCGCGTCGGGCCATTCGGGTTTTTGGCCACGCCCGAGCTCAGCCGCGAAAGCGGCCACGGCTCGGGAAACTACGGTCTGCTCGACATGATCGCGGGTTTGAGGTGGATCCAGGCCAACGTCTCGAAATTCGGCGGCGACCCCGCCAAGGTGACCATCCTCGGCCATTCCGCGGGTGGCTGGGCGGTGAGCATGCTGGCCGGCTCGCCTTTGGCGAAGGGACTGTTCCGTGGAGTCATCTCCGAGAGCGGCGCCAATTTCACGCCGCCCGAGGACTCGCCCTGGGCCGGGACCACCTTCCAGACCCTGCGTCTGGCCGAGCAGGGCGGCCAGGGTTTCCTCGACAAGCTCGGCGCCCACTCCCTGGCTGAGGCCCGCGCCTTGCCGGCCGACAAGGTCCTGGCCGGAGTGCGCGGCGGAGGCGTCCGCTTCTGGCCGCCGCTCGACGGCTATGTGAACAGGGGCGACGAGGTTCTGCTGTGGCGGGATGGCCACTTCAACGATACCCCGATCATGGTCGGCGACGTGTCCGACGAGGCCGCCGCCTTCGGGGCGCGCAAGGCTACCTCCGCCAGCTTCGAAGATCAGGTGCGCAAGGATTATGGCAAGTCCGCCGATGCCATTCTCGCCGCCTATCCCCACGCTACAGACGAGGACGCGACGCGTTCCAGCACGGAACTGGCCAGCGACACGACCTTCGACTGGGGTCAGTTCACCTGGGCGCGGGAGCAGTCGGCCCACGGCCGCGGCAAGGTCCATGTCTATTGGTTCGACAAGCCGAGCGAGCGGGACCCCAACGGATCGCCGCACGGCTCGGAGGTCGCCTATGTCTTCGGGAACCTGGGGCTGCGCGGACCGGGCCCCTCGGCGGAGGACCGGGCCCTATCCGATCGAATGCAGGCCTACTGGGTCAATTTCGCCAAATCCCTCGATCCCAACGGCGCCGGCGTGCCGGAATGGCCGGTGTTCACGGCCACCAATCCCCAGGTCATGCGCTTCGGCAGGGAGCCAGGGCCGGCGCCCCACCCGATCCTGGGCCGCCTGAAAGTGCTGGACGGCTACTACGACTGGCGCCGGGATGGATCGAAATGAGCGGCGTGCGTCCGGCCCTGATGCGCATGAGTCTGGCGGCGGCGCTCGCGGTCGTGGTCGTCGCACCGCCCTTCGCCAGGGCCGCAGACCACACCCAGGCGCGACGGGCCGCCTACGCCGCCATGGCGGCCCTGCCGGATCTCGATGAAGGGGTCTGGAACATCGACTGGCATGCCCGCCGTGGCCCGGCCCAGCCGAAACCGCAGCTCACGTCCGAGGCGCAGGCCAAGGCCGACGCGGCCTTGCGCCAGGGCCTGCAGAACCGCAGCGCCAACTGCGTCCCGCCCGGCATGCCCGAGATCATGGGCTGGCCCTATCCGATCGAGTTCATCTACTCGCCGGGTCGGGTGACGATGGCGATCGAGTCCGACAGCCAGGTGCGGCGCATCTACACCGATGGGCGCGGCCACCCCGCCGACCCCGATCCGACCTTCCTCGGCGATTCCATCGGCCACTGGGAAGGCGGAACACTGGTCATCGACACGGTGGCCCTGAACCCGACGACCGAGATCGCCCCGGGCGTAGGCCACTCCGATCAGGCCCACATCGTCGAGCGGGTGCGCAAGACCGGCCCGGACGCGCTGGAGGTCGTCACCACCGTCACCGATCCAAAGGTCCTGACCGCGCCCTGGACCACCACCAGGGGGTTCATCCGCCATCGCGACTGGCGGATCCAGGAATACGTCTGCGAGCAGAACAACCACGACTCCGTGGACGACCAGGGCCGCCCCGGTTTCAAGATCGACCCTGATGCGACGGCGCCGGCAAGCGCGTCCGGCCCCGAGGGGGCCAAGCACTGATGCGGAGATCGAACATGCGTCCGTTCAGGTGGATCGCTCTCTCGGCGGCGGTATGGCTCGCTCTGGCCGCCGGCGCGTCCGCGGCGAACCGGCCCTTGCTCGGTGTCGGATGCACCGCCGGCGCCGCCACCGACCCGAAGACGGGCCGCGCCTTCACGCTCGACTATCCCTGCGACCTGAAACCGGACGAGAAGGTCACGTTCATCCTGCTCCTGCACGGCGCGGGCTCGGACGGCCGCTGGGTTCGCCAGTACTTTCCCGCGGCCAATTACAAGGAACGGTATCGGCTGGTGATCGCCACGCCCACGGCGGCCGGCGGCGGCCCGACGCCCGTTCGCATGTGGCTGGCGGACGCGGACGACGCCTATCTTCACGACATCACCGACACCGTCGTGGCCGCCATTGGCCGGCGCAACATCAGGTCCTTCTGGCTCGCCGGACATTCGCAGGGCGGCCTGACCGCCAATCGCATCGTCTGCGACGACTATTTCAGGACCAAGGCGGACGGCTGGCTCAGCCTCTCGGGCGGGCGGATCGGCAATGCGCCGCTGAATCCCGAATTCTTCAAGGGCCTGAGCCTCAAGGGTTTCCCGCCTGGCGCCGGGCCGCCGGGAGGTGGGCCCGGGATCTCTGTGACGCCCACCTGCGACATCAACTTCATCTTCGCCACGGGCGAGCACGAAATCCTGTCGCTTCCGCAGGATTCGCCCTGGGCCGAACGGTACGCCTGCGGACCGCGGCGGCGCGAGCCGGACGTGATCGACGACAGGCCGGGTCTCGTCGACGGGGGTCCGAAATCCGGACCGCCCAACCTCGCTCAGGGCACGACCGCGCGTCCGGGCGCCGCCGAGGTGTTCGTCTATGGCGGCTGCAAAGGCGACCGGCTGGTGGCGGACGTGGTGCGGCTGGACAAGGGCCACACCGAAGGGCTCGAGCCGAACGTCACCCAGAAGTTGATCCGGCTGATGCTCGCCGCGCCAGGCGGCAAGCTGAACGCACGATAATCGCGCGAACCTCGAGAGGCTTTGCGCGTCCGCGGGCCCTAAACGACGCCAACAGGCTTCACTTCGCCTGCATCGACCCGTTCAGCTCCGCGGAGTCCAGGACGCCGTCGCCGTTCTCGTCGGCGTCCTTGAACTTGGCCGGGGCGGCGGCGATCAAGGCCTGCTTGGTCACCATGCCTTCGGCGTCCGGAGTCACGCCCGCGAGCAGGGGCTTGGCCATGGGATCGGCGTCGGCGAGCTTCACCTTTTCGGCCCCCTGCAGCAGGTAGTCCCAGGCTTGGCCAAGGAAGGCGGTGTATTCCTCCGGCGTGACCTTGCCGTCCGAGTTCGTATCGGCGAACTGCATGACGTCGGTGGCCTGCGCCAGCGCGGGAGCCGTCGCCGCGAACAGCGCGACGGCCGACAGGCCCAAGAGTCCAGTGAGACGCATTCTCTTCTTCTCCCCGTTTGCATCATCGAGTTCGGCGCAGGGCCGATCTGATCATCAGAGCGGCGCCCAGGGCCAGGGCGCCGTAGACGAACACGGCCAGGCTCAGGGCGTCGCCCAGCGACCGCCTCGAGCCGTGGAACAGTCCTGCGGCCAGCGCCGGCGGCAGCGAAGGCGCGACCGTGGCCGACAGGAAGCCGGAGATCAGCCCCTGCAAGGCGACCATCTTGCCCATCGCCCTTGAGGGTGTGATCCCTGCCAGGATGGTCGAGGCCACCGGCACGGCCGTGCCGCTGGCCAGCAGCAGCACCCCCAGCAGGGTCCAGAACAGGCCGGGCGAGGGCGCGATCGGCATGGCGGTGGCGGCGGCCCAGATGATCAGGGTCGCCGCGACGCCCACGCCCGCCGGGTCCGGTCGCCCCCGCCGGGCCATCCGGTCGATGGCCTCGCCGGCGATGACGAGGCCGAGGGGCGCCAGCACCAGCATCATCACGCCGAAGGTCAGGCCGATCCGGGCCGGATCCAGGCCCCAGGTGCGGCCGAGCAGGGCGGGGGCCCAGGCGGCGAAGGTCAAGCTGAGCATCCCGTGCAGCGTGCCGAAAGCCATCAACGGCCAGTAGACCCGTCCGTTGGCGTTCAGGTGGACCCAGGCCTCCTTCAGGCTGGCGCCCCCGATCGCCGCCTCGTGCTCGGTCCGCCGGGGCTCGGCGATCGCCAGCACCAGGGCGCCGGCCGGCAGGCCGATCACGCCGAACAGGACGAAGACCATCTGCCATGGCTTCAGCGCGCCGACCCATGGCAGGCCATGGATGTTCAGGGCGCCGATGGCCGCGACCATGGCGCCCCCCGCCAGCATGGCCAGGCCGGTGCCGATCATCGGGGCCATGGCGAAGACCGCGAAGCCCCGGCCTCGCCGTTCTGGGGAAAGGGCGTCGCGAAGCATGGAGGCGGTCGCCGGGGCGGCGACGCCTTCGAACAGACCAACCCCGCCCCGGGCCAGGAGCAGCTGGACGAAGCTGGACGAAAGCCCGCAAGCGGCCGTCAACACCGACCAGAGCAGGGCCGAGGCGCCGACCATGCAGCGGCGGCAAAGCCGGTCGGCCAGGAATCCCGCCGGCGGTCCCACGACAAGGCCGGTCACCGCCATGGCCGCGCCGATCAGCACGCCCATCTGCCCATCCGAGAGCTTCAGATCCGCCTTGATCGGATCCACCAGCAGCGCCAGGGCCTGCCGGTCGACGGCGGAGAGCATGACGACCACGGTCAGGATCGCCACCAGCCGCCACTGGCCGGCGGCGTTGCCGGCATAGTCCAGCTCTTTGGATGCGGCGACCCGCCCGCGCGCCACGGCGGCGGGGGCGCCGCCGGTTTCCACTGCCATGACCGTCTCCCCTTGGGGGGCAGCTTGCGGAAGCGGCGGCGACCCGGGAAATCGGATTTGCGCATGCAAACTATTCGCCCGGCGGATCACGCGCGCCGATAGCAGCCATTCGAACATCCCATTCCCGACGAGGGCCTGGCTCGCTTAGGGTCGGGGCCAGTTAGGGGGATGCAATGGCGGCGCAGCAAGGTTTTGCCTTGGGGACGTTCTCGACGGCGGGAGGCCCGAAGTTTCCAGGTCTGGTGGCCGGTGAAGAGGTGTTCGCCCTGGCCGAGATCGACCGGCCGCTGCGGCGCGAGGGGCTCCAGTTGCAGGGCGCCGCCTCCACCTTGGCCCTCCTCGACAACTGGGACCACGACTTCCCGCTGATCCGGGCGGCGGCGGAGCAGGGGCTGTCCGGCGGTACGCCGCTGGCCTCGCTCGAGGTCCATGCGCCCGTGGAGCCGCGCCAGATCTTCTGCGCCGGCGCCAACTACCACAAGCACGTGGTCGACCTGGTGGTCGACGGGGCCATGGCGCGCGACGCCAACGCCGACCGGGACGCCGTCCGGGCCCGGGCCGAGGCTATGATGAGCGAGCGCGCCAAGAGCGGCATGCCCTTCGTCTTCATGGGCGCGCCGTCGGCCATCATCGGGCCCTTCGACGACTTCGAGGTCCCCTACGACGTCAGGCAGCCGGACTGGGAGCTGGAGCTCGCCGCGGTGATCGGCCGCTCCGCGCGGCGGGTGTCCGCCGCGACGGCGCTGGAGCACGTCGCTGGCTACACCATCGCCAACGACATCACCGCGCGCGAGCTGGTGAACCGGCCCGACGTGCCGCAGATGGGCATGGACTGGCTGGCGGCGAAATGCTCGCCGGGCTTCCTGCCGCTGGGCCCGTTCGTGACGCCGGCCGCCTTCGTGGGAGATCCGCAGGCCTTGCGGATCACCCTGAAGCTCAACGGCCAGACCATGCAGGACGAATCCACCGCCGACATGATCTTCGGCGTGGCCAGGATCATCGAGTTCCTCTCGAGCCATGTCCGGCTGCTGCCGGGCGACCTGGTCCTGACCGGGTCTCCATCGGGGAACGGGACCCACTACGGCCGCTTCATCCAGGACGGCGATGTGCTGGAGGGATCGATCGCGGGCCTGGGGACCCAGCGCAACCGCTGCGTCGCCGAACCGGCGGGCTAGAATGCGTTCCGGAAAGTGGGAACCGGTTTTCGGAACAGGACGCGCGTCAATGCAGGGACCTGGAGCGGGCGACCTGAGTCCATCAGATCGCAACCCGTTCTAGATGGGCGGCGCCTGCCAGAGGCCGGGATCGATGGCGGCATGACCGAGCTTCTGCGGGCCGCGGCCGTCGATCGAGCCGGTGCCCCATTGATCGGTGATGTCGGGGCCCGGCGCATAGGTGGTCGCTCGCCAGGTGGCGTCGTCGACCCGCTCGACTTCGGCGGTGTACTCGACGACCGCGCCGGACGGGCTCAGGAAATAGGAGAAGGCGTTGTTCCCGGCGACGTGGCGGCCGGGGCCCCAGCCCAGAACCACGTCCTGGCGCAGCAGCCGGCCGACCCCGCGCATCATCTCGTCCACGTCGCGCATCTCGAAGGCGGCGTGGTTCAGCGTCGGCGGGCCGGGCAGGAAGGCCAGGCAGTGGTGGATGCTGTTGCACCTCAAGAAGCACATGAATTCGCCAAGCCAGTCGCTGACCCGGAAGCCCAGGTGCTGGACGTAGAAGTCCACCGCCTTCTTCACGTCGGGGGTGTGCAGCACCACGTGCGACAGGGTGGCCGGGATGCTCTCGCCCCGGTCCAGCTGGCGCGCGGCCCGCTCGACCACATTGGCGGACACCTCGATGGGCCGGCCGTCCAGGTCGAAGAAGCGGAATCCGTAGCCGCCGCCAGGGGCGTCCAGCGCCCGGGGCTCGCTGATCAGCTTGACCCCCGCCGCGCCCAGCCGCTGGGCCATGGCGTCGACGCTGGCCTCGTCGGCCGCGGCGAAGGCTATGACGTCCAGCCGCCGCTGCTCGGACCGCCGCAGGCGAAGCACGTGAGGTTCGCTGGATCCCTCGGCGCTCAACCACGCCAGGTCCGATCCGGCTTCGGTTTCCTTCAAGCCCCAGGCGCCGCCCATGAACCGGCGCTCGGCCTCGAACTCGGGGACCGCCAGCCCGACGTAGCGCAGGGCGGTCACGCCGTTCTGAGCCATGTGAAGTCTCCCGTTCTCGCCCCGGCCGGACCGGCTTGGATCAACAATAGGCGGCGCGGCCCAGGCGAAAAATTGCAATTCGGGATACCTGATATCCAGGTCGGCTATCGGGGGGCGCCCGGATGAACCTTTCCCAGTTCGATCTCAATCTGCTGGTCTCCCTCGACGCCCTGCTGATCGAGCGCAACGTGACTCGCGCGGGTCAGAGGGTCGGCCTCAGCCAGCCGGCCATGAGCGGCACGCTGTCGCGGCTCCGCGATCTCTTCAAGGACGAACTGCTGGTCCGCGTCGGCCGCCAGCTGGAGCTGACGCCCCTGGCGCAGGAACTGGCGCCGCAGCTGCGCCAGCAGCTCCAGGGCGTGGAGGACCTGCTGAACGCCCGCCGCAGCTTCATCCCCTCCACAGAGCAGCGGACCTTCAGCATCGCCGCCAGCGACTACGTGGTGTTCCTGCTGCTGCAGCCGCTGGTGGCGCGGATGGCCGAGCAGGCGCCGGGCGTGAAGCTGCAGTTCGTGCGGCTGGACACCGGCTCGGTCGACCGGCTGGGCGAGGACGCCATCGATTTCGCGATCCTGCCCTCCTACCTGCAGACCCACTTCCCGTCCGAGCCCTTGTTCTCCGAGCGCTGGGTCTGCGTGGTCTGGAGCGGCAATCAGAGAGTCGGCAGGACGCTCAGCGAGGCGCAGTACCTGGACCTGCCGCACCTGGCCTTCAGCATGCCCAACGAGGGCGCGGGCTCGGCGGCGGACGTGCATCTCAGCCAGCTGGGCGTCACCCGCCGCATCACCGCCTGGACCGAAAGCTTCATCCTCTCGCCGTTCCTGGTGCGCGGAACCCAGATGGTCACCCTGGTGCACGAACGCGTCGCCCGCGCCCTGGAGACGGCCGCGGACGCGCGGATCATTCCGGCTCCCTATGACCTGCCGGAGCTGAAGGAGGTGCTGCTCTGGAATCCCCGCCGCACCGCCGATCCGCCCCACCTGTGGATGCGAGAGCAGATCCTGGCCGCGGCGCGCGACATCGGCTGAGGAAGCCGGATTGCATCGGGCAAGCGGATAGGCCCGATACCAAATGCGGATTTCCCGGCCGGCGGATTCCCGTCTAGCCATGGCCCGAGGCGTCGCGGGGGGAAGATGGAGCCGGTGCGCAAGCTGCTGATCGTGGGCGGGGGCATCGCCGGCCTTTCGGCGGCCATCGCGGCCCGGCAGGCCGGCGTCGAGGTCGACCTCGTGGAGGCCGATCCCGCCTGGGCGGCGATCGGGGTGGGGTTGACGCTGCAGCCCAGCACCCTCCGGGCGCTGAAGGGGCTTGGCGTGCTGGACCAGATCCTGGAGCAGGGCTTCGGCTACGGCGGCACGAGAACCATCGACCCGGAAGGCCGCGTCCTGGCGGAGACGGTCGACGGCCCCCGGCTGGCGGGGCCGGAATATCCGAGCGCGGCGGGCGCGCCGCGGCCGGCGCTGGCCTCGATCCTGAAGGCGCGGGCGTCCGAGCTCGGCGCGCGGGCGCGGGCGGGCATGACCGTCAGCGGCCTCACCCTGGGCGGGACCTCGGTCGAGGTGCGCTTCGCGGACGGCGAGCGGCGACAGTACGACCTGCTGGTCGGCGCGGACGGGATCTATTCCAGCATCCGGCGGATGGTGTTCGACCACACCCTGGCGCCGGAGTTCACCGGCCAGGGCGTATGGCGCTTCACCACGCCGCGCCCGGCCGAAGTGGAACGGGCCTGGCTGTGCCGGGGCGGCCCCAGCAGCGCCGGCCTGATCCCCCTGACCGATCAGTGGATGTACCTGTTCCTGGTGGAGAACGGGGTCGACCCGGACCGCAGGATCGCCCGCGAGGCGCTGCCGGCGGCGCTCGCCGCCCTGCTGGCGGACTTCAAGGGCCCCATCGGCGAGATCGCCGCCCGCCTGGGTCCCCAGAGCGACGTGGTCTACCGGCCGTTCGAATGGGTGATCGCGCCGCCGCCATGGTGGCGGGGCCGGGTCCTGTTGATCGGGGACGCCGCCCACGCCTCGACCGCGCATCTCGGCGCGGGGGCCGGCATGGCGATCGAGGACGCCGTGGTCCTGGGCGAGCTGCTCGCCGCGCGCCAGGAGCCGGAGGAGATGCTGCGGAATTTCATGGCTCGGCGCTACGATCGCTGCATGCTGGTGGCGCGCAATTCCCACCTCCTCGGCGAGGTGGAACAGGGCAAGGTGGCCGGCATCGATCCCGGCCGCCTCGCCGGCGAGGTGTTCGCCGTCCTGGCCGAGCCGATCTGACCGGGAGGCAAGCCATCGCCCAATCCAATCCCGCGGGCGGCCAGGCGCCCATCACCCTGTTCACCGCACCCGGAACCTGCGCTCGGGTCGCGGCCGTAGGGCTGTTCGAGGCCGAGATCCCGTTCGAGCCGCAGCTCGTGCGGTTCATGGCGGGCGAGCACCGATCCCCAGCCTTCCTCGCCGTCAATCCGCTCGGCAAGGTCCCGGCGCTGCGCATCGACGGGGCGGTGGTCACCGAGAACACCGCGATCCTGCGCTACCTGGCGCGGCGGTTTCCGGCCGCGGCCCTGATGCCCGCGGTCAGGGACGATCTCGAAGACGCCCATCAGCTCGCCGACCTCTGTTACTGCGCCGCGACCCTGCATCCGATCGTGACGCGCATCCGCATCCCCACCTTCTTCGCCGAGACGCCCGAGGCCCAGGCGGGCGTCTATCGCATGGCGACGCAGGCGATGGTCCAGAGCCTGGCCCTGGCCGAGCGCCGGCTGCAGGGCGGGGCTTGGTGGTATCGGGACGGTTGGTCGCTGATGGACGCCTATTTGAACTGGGTGTGGTTCCGCATCACCGGCGCCGGTTTCGATCCGGCGCCTTTTCCGGCGCTGGCCGATCACGACCGGCGCATGGCCGAGCGCCCGGCCGTGCAACGCGCCCTGGCGCTCGAGGCGATGCTGCACGCGCAACTGGAGTCCGAGGGACTCGGCTTCCGGCCGCCCGCGCCGCCCGGCCGGTGACACGCCGCCCCGGGCGTCAGGACCTGGCGGCCATCTCCAGGCCGAGCAGGCGCGCGGCCGTGCCGCCGAGGATCTTCTCGCGGTCCTCTTCCGACAGCGCCGAATGGAAGCCGACCGGATCGGGCTCTGACATGTCGAACGGATAGTCGGTGCCCATCATCAGGTGATCGGCGCCGTAGGTGTCGACCAGGTATCTCAGCTCGCGCCGGTCGAACACCAGGGTGTCGAAGTAGAGCTGGCGCAGATAGGTCGATGGCTCGCGGTGGATGTGCTGGCGGCAGTCCTCGCGGGCCCGGAAGGCGTGATCCATCCGGCCGATGTAGCCCGGCAGGTAGCCGCCGCCATGGGCGACGCAGAGCTTCAGCCCGGGATGGGCGTCCAGCACCCCGCCAAAGATCAGGTGGCCGACCGCGATGGTCGATTCCAGCGGGTTGCCGATCAGGTTGTTGAAGTAGTGCTCCGACAGGCGCTGTCCGTGGGTGAACCCGAGCGGGTGCATGAAGACCAGCACGCCTAGCTCCTCGGCCGCCGCGAAAAACGGGCGGAATTGGGGATCGGCCAGCTCGCGGCCGTCGACGTTGGAGGAGATTTCCACCCCTCGCAGGCCGAGGTCCCGGGTCAGGCGCCGCAGCTCCTGCACCGCCAGTTCCGGCGCCTGGAGCGGAACCGCGCCCATGCCGACCAGCCTGTCGGGGTGGCGGGCCACCGCCTCGGCCATGCCGTCGTTGACCATCCGCGCGGCCTGAAGGCCCAGCTCCGACTCCGCCCAATAGTAGTACTGTCCAGGGGAGGGCGAGATGGCCTGGATGTCGACGCCGGTGGCGTCCATGTCGGCGATGTGCTCGTCGATCGAGGCCAGCTTCCTGCCCATCTGGGCGAACTGGCGACGGTTCACCTCGTCGGAGGCGGGCGAGGAGAAGCTGTTGATCGAGATGGCCGCCGGGTTCTGGTGCGGGCGCATCATCGCGTCCGCCGCCGGGATCGCCAGGTGGCAATGGATGTCGATGACCTTGTGACGGCCGTTGCGCCTGGCCACCCGACCAGCCGAGCCGCCGCCGTGACCGTGCGCTCCGCAGCTGAAGACGCCCCCCTCGCTCATGCCCTGGCCTCCGCCGCCGCAACCCGCCCATCGCAGGGGCCGAATCCGATGGACACGAAACCGTCGCGTTCCGCCCGGCCCCGGATCAGGACCTCGTCGCCGTCCTCCAGCCACATACGGCTCTCGCCCCCAGGAAGGGATATGGCGCGGGTTCCGCGCTCGTTGGCCTCCATCAGGCAGGCCTTGGCCTCGTCCTCCGGACCGGAGACCGTGCCGCTGGCGACCAGATCGCCCGGGCGCATGTCGCAGCCACCGGAGGCGTGATGGGCCAGCATCTGCGCCAGGGTCCAGTAGATGTGGCGGAAGTTGGTGGCGACGATGCGCTGGGGCGGATCGCCCCGCCGGCGCATGGCCCCGGTGCGCAGACTGGCCTCGAGCCGGACGTCGAGGCCGCCCTGGCGTCGGTCGGCTTCCGATCGCAGATAGGCCGGGATCGGCGGGTCCGCCTCGGGCCGGACGAAGGCTGCGGTGCGGAACGGCGCCATGGCTTCCTGGGTGACGACCCACGGCGAAATGGTGGTCAGGAAACTCTTCCCCAGGAACGGCCCCAGCGCCATCTCGAAGAACTGGATGGCCCGGGCCGACCAGTCGTTGAGCAGGCTATAGCCGAAGATGTGGTCCTCGGCCTGGCCGATCGGGATCGGCTGGCCGAGCGCATTGCTCCGGCCGACGAAGGCGGCGAACTCCAGCTCGAAGTCCAGCTGCGGCTCGGGCCCGAAGATCGCCTGGCCGTCCTTGCCGGCCAGCTGACCGAGCGGCCGGGTCACCTCCGCGCCCGAAACCCGCACCGAGCTCGCACGGCCGTGGTAGCCGACGGGCAGGTGCAGGAACACGGGCCGGACCGTCCCGCCGCCCATGCGCATCATGTGGTGGGTGGAGCAGGAGAAGTCGGTGTAATCGCCGATCCTCGCGGGCAGTTCCATGGTGGCCTCGGCCATGGGGACCAGCAGCCGCTCCGCCAGGGATCCGGCGCGGGCCTCGTCCGGGCCGCCGGCGCGCAGCAGGTCCGACAGCCTGCGTCGCAAGGCGGACGCGGCGGCGGGCTCCAGCGCCATCAAGGGGTTGAGGCGATCTCCGGCGGCGGCCCGCGCCGCGGCGGCCGCATCGCCCTCGAACAGCCCTTCGTGCAGCGCCGCCGCCAGGTCGAGGATCCGGTCGCCGATCGCCACGCCGCCCTGGGGTTCCCCGCCGGCGCGACGGAAGACGCCGAACGGCAGGTTCTGGATCGGAAAGTCGGTGTCGGAGGCGTTGGCGGAGGCGACCCAGCTGCGGCGGCCGGGATCGTGGGTCTCGTTGAGCTCAGCCATGGGCGTGACCGGCCTCGCCGTGGGCGTGCTTGTGCTTGCGGTAGCGGCCCATGGCGCCGAAGAGGTCACGGCCGGCCTCGGGCGGGAAGCTGGCGCCGAACTCGCGGTAGAGCGCGAAGACGTTGGCGACGATGCGCTCCTCGTCGGTCCAGCCCTTGAAGGCGTCCAGCGCGATGTCCTGGCCCGCCTCTTCCCAGCCCATGCCGGCGTCATAGCGGGCGCGGGCCTCCTTGCGGATGTACTCGAGATAGGCGCGGAAGTTGCGCACCGCGGACTTGTCGGTGATCGGCCCGTGGCCGGGGACGACGGTCTCCACGTCCAGCCCCAGCATGTAGTCGCAGGCGTCGATCCAGTTCTGGACCGGGCCCGCCCAGACGATCGGGTGGCCTTCGTTGAACAGCAGGTCTCCGGTGAAGACCACCCTGTCCTCGGGCACATAGACGATGGTGTCGGCCTCGGTGTGAGCAGGGCCGAGGTCGACGAGATGCACGAGCTTGTCACCGACCCGCACATCCATCTCGCCAACGAAGGTGCGGGTGGGCGGGGTGACGGTGACGCCGGTGAAGTCGAACTTGCGCCCCATGGTTTCGAACATGAACTCGCCGCCTTCGCCCATGGCCCGCCAGTTATTGGTCATGTTGACGAAGTTCTGGGGGTTCATCGCCGCGATGGCCTCGGCCGTCGCCTTGGCCGAGATGATCTCCGCATCCGCCACCAGCTGATTGCCGAGCACATGATCGGGGTTGGAGTGGGTGTTGACCAGCCGCTGGATCCGTTCGGATGCGGGAACGGATTTCCTCATGTCTTCAAGCATGTCGGCGGTGATCTTCACGCCCATCAGGGTGTCGACCAACAGCGTCTCGCCGCGGCTTTCGATCAGGCCGGCGTTGCTCCAGCCCCAGGTGCCGTCGGGCTGAAGGTAGGCCCAGCCGCCCTTTCCGAGGTCGTGCAGTCCGTGGGTGAAGGGCCGGTTGGCCATCGGCTCATCTCCCCGGAGGCGGCAGGCCGAGGGCCTGGCGGCCGAAGGCCTGGAACAGGCTTTCGCTGTTCAGGGCCACATGGTTGGCCATGGCGTGGATGTCGCGCCAGTGCCGGCCGAGCGCGCTGCCATCGTTCAGGCCCCGCGCGCCGGCGACGGCGAACAGCCGGTCGACCGCCTGCACCATCAGCTTGGCGCAAAGACCGAAGTCGCGCCCGACGCGGGCGCCCACCGCGGGCGTGGCCAGCTTGCCCGACATCACCCCGCGGCTGATCCGGTCCAGCACCGCATAGGCGGCGTCGATCTCGGCGGCGGACTCGCCGACGCGGACCTGCAGCAGCGGGCTTTCGGCGACTTTCGAGCCGGTCATGCCCCCGACCCGGTCGCGGCTGAACTCCAGGAAGGTCTCCATCGCCCCGCGCGCGACGCCCGCCATCGGGCTGAGCAGGCCAAACTGGAACTGCGAACTCAGCGGCGCCTGGTAGAGCGGCCCGTCCAGGAACTGCGACCCGGGCGCGTGGCCGCCATAGGCGGCGCCCAGGTCCAGGCTGAACTCCTCCGGGACGAAGACGCCCTCCACCACGATGTTGTTGCTGCCCGATCCCTTCAGCCCGACGCTGTTCCAGGTGTCGCGGATCGAGAACTGGCCCTGCCTCAGCAGAAACCAGCGCATTTCCGGCCGGGCTCCCAGCACGGGAGCGCCGACGATCGCCCAGGTGCAGTGGTCGCCGCCGGAACCGAAGGCCCAGTCCCCGCTCACCCTGAAGCCGCCGGGCTCGGGCTCGGCGCGGCCGAAGGCGCCGAAGGAGGTCACGATCCTGGGGTCCGGGTCACGGCCATAGACCGCCGCCTGGGCCGCCTCGGGGAAGTAGCTGAGCACCCACTGGTGCTGCATCAAGAAGCAGAAGCACCAGCCCAGGGATCCGGACACCTTGCCCACTTCGGCGACGCAATCGAGCAGCGTCATCCAGTCCATCTCGAACCCGCCCCAGCGCGCGGGACGGACCATGGGCAGGAGGCCCGAGGCGGTCATCGCATCCGCCGCCTCTTGCGGGATCCGGCGCATGGTTTCGGCCTCGTCGACGTATGGCCGGAGCCGGAGGGCGAGCTCGCGCGCCTTGGACAGGGCCTCCTCGCGCGTCATGCCTGCGTGTTGCCGCGCGATCGCGGTGACCTTCATCGGCGGTTCCCCTGGCCCATGCTTCTACAGCTTGCGAGTGATCACAGTTGCTGTCGCCAAGGAAATCGGTTGTTCGGATTGGTCGTATCGACAGCCTGGATGGGGCGCAGCAAGTTGTCCGCGGCGGCGCCCTGCCGAGCTTGTGCGAAGGCGAGCTGCCGCCTTCGGCGTGAATTAGGTCGCCCTATATCTGGTATACCGAATTCAGATTTCCCGGAATTCTTCCAAACGCATAGCAATTCCTCATCGAAACTCCCGCGAGCACTGACTTTGCGGGCGCGAAAGCGTGCGGCCTCGCGGCCGAACGTGAGGGGGGATTATGGTGCGCAACAGATATCTTGCTTTCACTTCAGTCGTCGCCCTGCTGGTCGGCGCCGCTGGCTTGCCGCACGCCGCCGCCGCTCAGAGCGCTGCGCCCAGTCGGCCCGGGGCCACGGCGCTGCAGGAGGTGGTGGTCACCGCCGAACGGCGCGAGCAGACTCTGCAACGAACCGCGGCGCCCGTCACCGCTGTCAGCGGCCAGCAGCTGATCCAGCGCGACATCGTCAACATGGACCAGCTGACCCAGGCCATCCCGGCGCTGCAGGCCCAGCAGGGCACGGGACCCTATACCAGCGTGATCGTGCGCGGCGTCACGACCGCGGTGGTCAATGTGTTCGGCGATCCGTCGGTCGCGGTGAACCTGGACGGCGTCTATCTGGCGCGCCCCACGTCGCTGCACGGGCTCTTCTACGACCTGGACCGCGTCGAGGTGCTGAAAGGCCCGCAGGGCACGCTCTATGGCCGCAACGCCACCGGCGGCGCGGTCAATCTGGTGAGCCGCATGCCAACCTATGCGCTGGGCGGCGACCTCACCGCCGAGTACGGCAACTACAACGAGTTCCTCACCACCGGGGACCTGAACGTTCCCCTGGCGCACGATCTGGCGGGCCGGATCGCCTTCCAGACCGTCCGCCACGACGGCTACTTTTCGGACGGCACAGGCGACGAGGACCAGCAGGCCGTACGCCTGTCGCTGCGCGCGGATCCCAGCGAAGCCCTGAGGGTCCTGCTGCGGGCGGACTATGCCCACGAGGACGACCGGGGGCAGGGGGCGACGGCCTATTGCAGCGCGGCCTCGCCGGCGCCGGTCAATTCCATGGGCCAGGTGTGCCCCGTCACCGGCGGCTTCTATGGACCGAGCCCCTGGACCAGCATCGTGACCCAGTCCCATGCTCTGACCCCGCCCGGGCTGATCCCGTTGCCCGACACCGCCTTCAACAAGGGCGACCATTGGGGCGTCTCGAGCCAGACCGACTGGCGGGTCCTCGGCGGGACGCTGACGTTCATTCCGGCGTTCCGATCCGACGATGTCAGCTACCTGAGCCCCGTCGCCGGCGGGATGATCCGCGAGATCGAGCACTCGCACCAGACCTCCGCCGAGCTGCGCTTCGCCTCCAGCGAGGCCCAGCCGCTGCGCTATATCCTGGGCGGCTACCTGTTCAACGGCGCCACCAGCGGGACCGGCATCTACGACGCCCAGAACGCCGGCGTGAACCCGGTCCAGACCCTGGGCGTGTCGGACTTCACCTATGCGCTGTTCGGGCAGGCGACCTGGGCGGTCACCGGCCGGTTCCGGCTGGTCGCCGGCGCCCGCTACACCTACGAGCGCAAGAAGACCGACTCCCAGAACACCATCTACAGCTACTTCACGCCCCAGGCGGCCCCGCTGCTCCCCTCGACCGCATTTCCCTTGTTCGGGTTCTCGACCATCGGCACCAGGTCGTGGGACCAGACCAACTGGAAGGCCGGCTTCGAGTTCGACCTCGCCCCCAAGTCCCTGCTCTATGCGAACGTCTCGACCGGGTTCAAGGCGGGAGGCTTCTACTTCAATCCGATCCCCGGCGGGACCGACACCTACGATCCGGAGAAGGTCACCGCCTATACGGCCGGCCTCAAGAACCGCTTCCTGGACGACCGCGTCCAGCTGAACCTCGAAGCCTTCGATCTGGAGTACACCGGCCAGCAGATCGCCACCTTGCTGTTCGCCCAGCTTGGTCCGGCGCTGATCCCCTATTTCCCCAACCAGAACGCCGGCAAGGCGCGGATCCGGGGCGGCGAGGCGGAGGGCCAGTTCCTGCTCACGCCCGACACCCTGCTCAGCGGCGACGTCCAGTACATCGACGCCAAGTACGAGAGCCTCGTCTACCAGAGCGGCGTGCCGGCCCCGGTCTGTCCGTCGACCTTCGTGCCGCCGCCCAACGGCCCGGTCTTCAGCATCGACTGCAGCGGCCGCCCCGAGTTGATGACGCCCAAGTGGACCGTCAACCTCTCGGCGGAGCAGACCTTCCCGCTGTCAAGCGGTGCGGACATCGTGCTCGGGGTCAACACCCGTCACGAATCCTCGCGCTACACCAACCTCAGCTATGCGCCGTTCACGGTTGTTCCCGACTATTGGCGGACCAATGCGACCCTGACCTACAACACCGCTAACCGCCGGTTCAGCGTCACCGGCTTTGTCAACAACATCGAGAACAGGGCCGTGCCCGAGGCGGTGGGCACGGGCCTGACCTTCCCGACCATTCCGCTCCTGCCGGTCACCCTTAAGCCGCCCAGAACCTTCGGCGTGCGCGTCGGCGCGCATTTCTGAGACGGCCGCGGCCGGCGGCCAAGGGCGCCCGCTCGGCCTGTCGTCAGCTGACCGCGGCGGGATGCGGCGGCGCTCTGTGGGCCAGCTCGAAGTGGGTCAGGATCACGACGCTGCCGGCGGCCGCGAAGAAGCACCAGACCGAGAGGAAGGGCTGCCAGCAGAAGACATAGGCGATCGCGCAGCCTATGCCCGTCACCGCGCCCAGGACGAGGACCGGGCGTCGCGACGACAAGACCAGCGGCAGGACCGTGGCCGCCAGATAGGCCGCGCCGGCCATCAAGGTGTTGGTGTCGCCGGCCGCGCCGCCATGGGCGTCATTGGGCAGATAGAGCCAGAGCGCGCCCTCGATCGCCTGCTGCGCGGCGAACAAGAGGGGGACCATCGCCAGCGGCAGATCGCCCGGTCCTCTCACGCGGCGGAGGCAGAGCACGCCGATGAGCCCGGTGACGCCAGCCGTCGCGAAGCTGGCCGCGGGCGAAAAGCACATCGGTCAGCCTCGATTCGCGGAAGCGGCTGCCGCCGCCGCGGCCATGCGGCGCTGGCGATCCCGCCCGTCCAACTCGGCACCCTACACGAAAGCCGGCGGCCCGGCCTTTGAGTTGCGTCAAGGCGGCGGGCTCCGAACGGAACCATTGCTGGGCCCTTCGCGGTTTGGCCTTCGTAGCGTCATCGCGCGCCGGATCCGGACCAGGAGGCCCCATGGCCAACAGCTCGCGCGACTGGATGTGGTCGGACGCCATGGAGATGCTGGCGCGCGCCGAACGCATGCATCGGCAGATGTTCCAGCCCCTGGCCCCGGCCCGCGGGCGGGCGGCCTGGGAGCCGCCCGTCGACATGTTCGAGACGCCGCGCCAGGTTCTCATCCTCACCGCGCTGCCGGGCGTCGATCCGAAGGACGTCGAGGCGGCGATCGATCAGGGCTGCCTGATCATCTCGGGCCGGCGGACCCTGCCGCCCGAGCTCAGGACCGCCACCATCCACCGCATGGAGCTGCCCCAGGGCGCCTTCGAGCGGCGCATCCCGCTGCCGCCGGGCCGCTACGGCAAGGTCCGCAGCGCCGCGCAGCACGGCTGCCTGCTCATCAGCCTCGAAAAGCGAGCCCTCGAAATGCGCGCGACGGAGAAGAGTTCATGACCGGTCCGAGCGCAGTTCCGCCCGAAACCCCCGCCCCGGCCTCGCCGCCTGCGGACGCCGTGATCGTGGTCCCGGTGCGCAACACCGTGCTGTTCCCCGAGATCGTCTTCCCGATCTCGATCGGCCGCCCCGGTTCGGTGGCCGCGGCCCAGCAGGCCGTGCGCGAGCAGCGGCAGATCGTCATCGTGCTGCAGAAGAACCCGGAGCTCGACACGCCCGGGCCCGACGACCTGCATCGAGTCGGCACGGTGGCCAACGTGCTGCGCTACATCACCGACGAGAACGGCGGGCATCACCTGGTCTGCCAGGGCGTTCAGCGCTTCCGCATCACCGAGTTCGTCCCCGATTTCCCCTATCTGGTCGCCCGCGGCCTGCACCTGCCCGAGCCCGCCGCCGAGGGACCCGAGGTCGAGGCCCGCACCCTCGTCCTGCGCCGCCAGGCCCAGGAGGCGATCCAGCTCCTGCCCCAGATCCCCGCCGAGCTCGGCCAGGCGGTGCTGGCCGCGAGCGCCCCGGCACTGGCCGATCTGGTGGCCGCCTACATGGACGCCAAGCCCGAGGAGAAACAGGAGATCCTCGAGGCGCTCGACCTGAACGACCGGCTGGACAAGGTCTCGCGCCTTCTCGCCCGCCGCATCGAGGTGCTGCGCCTGTCCCAGGAGATCGGCCGCCAGACCAAGGCTTCGCTCGACGAGCGGCAGCGCGAGGTGCTGCTGCGCGAGCAGCTCGCCGCCATCCAGCGCGAGCTGGGAGAGGGCGAGGGCAGGGGCCAGGAGATCGCCGAGCTCGAGAAGGCCATCTCCGAGGCCGGCATGCCGGAGGACGCCGAGGCCCAGGCCAGGAAGGAGCTCAGGCGGCTGGAGCGCACCTCGGACTCCGCCGCCGACTACGGCATGATCCGCACCTATCTGGAATGGCTGACCGAGCTGCCCTGGAGGCTGCCGGACACGCCGCCGATCGACATCGCCGAGGCCCGCCGGATCCTGGACGAGGATCACTTCGGCCTGGAGAAGATCAAGACCCGCATCCTCGAATACCTGGCCGTCCGCAAGCTGGCGCCCGAGGGCAAGGCGCCGATCCTGTGCTTCGTCGGCCCGCCCGGGGTCGGCAAGACCTCGCTGGGACAGTCGATCGCCCGCGCCATGGGCCGCAAGTTCGTCCGCGTGAGCCTGGGCGGCGTGCACGACGAGGCCGAGATCCGAGGACACCGGCGCACCTATGTCGGCGCCCTGCCGGGCAACATCATCCAGGCCATCCGCAAGGCCGGCTCGCGCAACTGCGTGATGATGCTGGACGAGATCGACAAGATGGGCGCCGGCATCCACGGCGACCCCGCCGCCGCCATGCTGGAGGTGCTGGATCCCGAACAGAACTCGACCTTCCGCGACAACTACCTGGCCATTCCCTTCGACCTCAGCCGGGTGGTGTTCATCACCACCGCCAACATGCTGGACACCATCCCCGGGCCCCTGCGCGACCGGATGGAGATCATCTCGCTGGCCGGCTACACCGCCGGCGAGAAGCTGCAGATCGCCCGCCGCTACCTTGTGCGCCGGCAGCTGCAGTCCAACGGCCTCAAGCCGGAGCAGGCCGAGATCGACGACGAGGCGCTGGCGGCGATCATCGACGGCTACACCCGCGAGGCCGGCGTTAGGAACCTCGAGCGCGAGCTGGGCCGCGTGCTGCGCCACGCCGCCGTCGAGATCGCCGAGGGGCGCACCTCCACCGTGCGCATCGGCAAGGCCGAGGTCGCCGACATCCTGGGCCCGCCCAGGTTCGAGAACGAGGTCGCCCTGCGGGTCTCCACGCCCGGCGTGGCCACCGGCCTGGCCTGGACGCCGGTGGGCGGCGATATCCTGTTCATCGAGGCGGCCCGCACCCACGGCTCCGGCAAGCTGATCCTGACCGGCCAGCTCGGCGAGGTGATGCGCGAGAGCGCCCAGGCCGCGCTCAGCCTGGTAAAGAGCCAGGCCCTGACGCTCGGCATCGAGCCGGACCAGTTCGACAGGATCGACATCCACGTCCACGTGCCGGCCGGCGCCACGCCCAAGGACGGCCCCAGCGCGGGCGTGGCCATGTTCATGGCCCTGGTCTCGCTGATGACGGGCCGGCCGGTGCGCACCGACACCGCCATGACCGGCGAGATCAGCCTGCGCGGCCTGGTGCTGCCCGTGGGCGGGATCAAGGAAAAGATCGTCGCCGCCGCCGCGGCCGGGGTGACCCGGGTGATGCTGCCCGCCCGCAATCGCCGCGACTACGACGACATTCCCGAAGAGGCCCGCGGCAAGCTGGAGTTCGTCTGGCTCGAGCGGGTCGAGCAGGCCGTGGCGGCGGGGCTGACCGGCCCGGCGGCGGCAAAGGAAAGCCTCCCGCCGCCGGCGGCGACGCGGCCCGCGGCCTAGGCGGCGGCCGGTCTCACAGTCTGGTGGCGATCAGCAGACGGCCCGGACCCAGGCGATCAAGCACCGTGGAGAGGTCGGAGGGACTGATCGCGAAGCAGCCCTCGCTGCGGCCGAGCACGCCCCGGGCGCGCACCACCTGGGGCCCGACATAATTGGCGGCATGGACCACGATGGCCCGTTCGGCGGCGTTGCTGTTGCTGGGATCCAGGCCCGCCAGCCGCATCGATCGGCCGTGGTGGCCGAGGTAATACTCGCCGGTCAGATAGCCGCCCTCCGAGGTCGCCTCCGACCCGGGGCGGTTCGAGAAGCTCTGCAGCCAGCCCGTGTGCGAGGGATCCGACCCGCGGCCGTGGGCCACAAGCAGGCTTTGCACCTTGCCGTCGGCCATCTCCACCAGATGCAGGCGTGGGGACCGGGACGGCTGGCCGAAATCGACCACCCCGCCGACGTCGCCGTGGACCACTCGGTCCCCAGCGCGGGCGAGCCCCGCCCTGGCCGCGGAAACGATCGTCGCGGCCGCTGGCGCGGGCGGGGCCGCACGCGCCAGCGTGGACCAGCCCAGGGAGACGACGGAAGCCTGCAGGAAGCGGCGGCGGGTGGAAGATGGAGAGGAGCCTGAATTCACGGCGCACTGCGAAGGGACAGCCCTCCGCCCTTTGACGACGCCCCCGCCCGCGTCCCCACACGGACGATCCAATAGCAGCACAAGCGTCGCCTTAGGCGCGTTGTATTGCCGCAAGCGGGAAGGGGTGGTCGCCTCGCCCGGCGGGGGTTGACCCGCATCAAGGCCGAGCGTCCTCCCCCGGCTACGATCATGGGCGTCTGGGCCAGTCGCCAGGCGGGATCGGAAGGTCTTTACAGTGCCCGAGTTCGCGTTGGTCCGATCCGCTGCAGTCCTGCTCGCGCGCCGGACGGCCATGCTGTTGGCCGCCGCGGCGCTTTGGCCGCTCGGGGCGTGCCCCGCCTGGGCGGCGCCGGTCTTCTCCGCGCCGATCCTGGCCTACCATCGCTTCGACCCGCTCAAGGCCGGGCCGACCACGGTGCGGGACTCGACCTTCCTCGCCCAGCTCGACTGGCTCGATCGGCGCCACTACGCCGTCACGCCCTTGCGCACGCTCGTGGACCAGCTGTCCGGCCGGGCGCCTCCGCCCTCCGGGCCCGAGGCGGCGATCACCGTCGACGACGGCCACGTGTCGGTCTTCACCGACCTCTTCCCGATCATCCGCTGGCGCCGCATTCCGGTGACCCTGTTCATCTATCCGTCGGCCATCTCCAACGCGCCCTACGCCCTGACCTGGGCGCAGCTCCGGGAAATGCAGGCTTCCGGCCTGGTCGATGTGCAGTCGCACACCTACTGGCACCCCAATTTCCGCACCGAGAAGAAGCGCCGGACCGCCGCCGACTACGCGGCTTTCGTCGACCTGCAGCTCACCAGATCCAAGTCCGTGCTGGAGGCGCGGCTCGGACGGCCGGTGACCCTGCTGGCCTGGCCCTATGGCATCGTCGACCCCGAGCTCGAGGCGGCGGCCCGCCGGGCCGGATATGCGGCCGGCTTCGATTTCGCGGGCGGGCAGGCCAAGCCCGCCGCCGACCTGCTGTCCACCCCGCGGATCCCCATCGGCGACGGCGACCGGGGCCCCGCGCTCGCTGCGGCGCTCGGCGCCCCGAGCCGCGCGATGCGGCCATGAGCCTTCGCCACGCCATCGCGGCCCTGGCCGGCCTGGGGATACTGCTGTCCGCCGCCGCGGCGGCGGCCATGGACGGGCGCGTGCTCGACGCCGTCACGGGCGCCGCCGTTCCGGACGCCATCGTCACGGTCCAGGGGATCGCGACGCGGTTGCAGCCGACGGGGGCCTTCCATGTCGATGGCGCGCCCGACCGCATCCTCGTCCGCGCGCCGGGATACCGCGCGACCGCCGTCGCCGCCGCCGACCTCGCCAGGACGGGCGGGACCGTCCGGCTCGCGCCCTTCACGCCCAAGGCGGTCTATCTGACCGTCTACGGCATAGGCTCCAAGACCCTCAGGGACGGCGCCCTGCGGCTGGTCAAGCAGGGAACGGTCAACGCCCTGGTGATCGACCTGAAGGGCGACCGCGGGATCGTCCCCTATCCCAGCCCGACGGCCCAGGCGACGGCGCCGCAGGCCCGGCAGCTCACCACCATTTCCGACCTGGCCGCCCTGGCCAGGACCCTGCACGCGAACGGCGTCTACCTCATCGCCCGGATCGTGACCTTCAAGGACGCCCCGCTGGCGGCCGCGCATCCGGAATTCGCCATCCACACCGCGTCGGGCGCGCTGTTCCACGACCGCGAAGGCCTGGCCTGGACCGATCCGTTCCGGCCCGAGGTGCAGGCCTACAACATCGGCCTCGCCATCGAGGCGGCCAGGGCCGGCTTCGACGAGGTCCAGTTCGACTATCTGCGCTTCCCGGATTCCTCGACCAAGCTGCGGCTCGCCAAGCCGTCCAACCTGGGCAACCGCACCCAGGCCATCGCGGGCTTCCTGGCCGAGGCGCGCCGGCGGCTGGCGCCCTACAACGTCTTCCTGTCGGCCGACGTGTTCGGCTACGTCTGCTGGAACCTCGACGACACCGGCATCGGCCAACGCCTCGGCGACATCATGCCCAGCGTCGATTACCTGTCGCCGATGCTCTACCCGTCGGGCTTCCGCTTCGGCATCCCGGGGATCGAGAATCCCGTGGCCAATTCCTACTCGATCGTCCGCGATTCCCTGGCCCAGGCCCGGGCGCGGGTGAATGTCTCACCCAAGCGATTTCGTCCGTGGTTGCAGGCGTTCAGGGACTATGCCTTCGATCGCCGCCTGTTCGACGCGGACGAGGTCGCCGACCAGATCCGCGCCGCCAATGACTTCGGTTCCGACGGATGGATGCTCTGGAACGCCCGCAACACCTACGCAGACACCGGCCTGGCGCAAGACGACGCGGGGGCGTCCAAGCTAGCCTCGGCCGCATCTGGCTCGCCGCCGCCGCACTCCTGCTCCTGAGCGCCTGCGCCGGAGCCGCGGAGGAGCGGCCCGCGCCCCTGCGGCTCGACCGGATCGCGCCCGTCGTCCGCGCCGAGATCGCGCAGGGCCACATCCCAGGCGCCGTCGTGGTGGTCGGCGACCACGGCCAGGTGGTCTATCGCGCCGCCTTCGGCTGGAGATCCTCGGGCGGCGCCCGCGAGCCGCTGCGGGCCGACGACATCTTCGACCTGGCCTCGCTGACCAAGGTGATCGCCACCACGACCGCGACGATGCAGCTGGTCGAGCAGGGCCGCCTCGAGCTCGATCGTCCGGTGGCGGACTATTGGCCGGCCTTCGCCGCCAACGGCAAGGCGGCGATCACGGTGCGCCAGCTGCTGACCCACACCTCCGGGCTGCCGCCCGACCTCGACCTGTCCACGGCCTGGAGCGGCCAGCAGTCCGGTCTGGACCGCGCCGCCCGGATCCGTCCGCTCGGCGCCCCCGGGACGCGCTTCCTCTACAGCGACGTCAACTTCATCGTGCTCGGCGCGCTGGTGGAGAAGGTGACGGGAGAGCCGCTGGACGGCTATGCCCGCCGCCGGATCTTCGAGCCCCTGGCGATGGCCGACACCGCCTTCCGGCCGCCTCGCGGGTCCCTGGCGCGGGTGGTGGCCACCGACCGCGAGGAGGGCGAGCTGCGCTGGGGCGAGGTGCAGGATCCGACCGCTCACCGCATGGACGGCGTCGCCGGCCACGCGGGGCTGTTCTCCACCGGCGACGATCTCGCCCGCTTCGTGCGGATGCTGCTGGGACATGGCGAGCTCGACGGCGCACGCGTCCTGGCCCCCGAGACGGTGGCCCTGATGACCTCGCCCCAGGCCCTGCCGGGAGGCTTCCGGCGCGGTCTGGGCTGGGACATGACGTCGCCCTATTCCACCGCGTTCGACGCCGCCTTCGGCCCGGCGAGCTTCGGTCACACGGGCTATACGGGCTGCTCGCTCTGGATCGATCCGGGCAGCGGCCGCTTCCTGATCATCCTGACGAGCCGCCTCGATCCGGACGGCCACGGCGACGCCAAGGCGCTGAGGGTCAGCCTGGCCCAGCTGGTCGGACCCGCCGCCGGCCCGCCCGGCGTGGTCCGCGTTTCCGGCGGCCCGCGCTGAGGACGAGATTGCGCGAGATCAAGGCGACGCCGCCTTGCCCCCGCTCAGATGCCGATCCGAAGGGCGCCCGCCAAGACGATTCCCCTCCGACAGGCGGGCGCCCTTCATCTTCCCCTCGGGCGGGACCGCCTCCACGTCTCACCCGCGTCCAGCGCGGGGGCTGGAGTTCGGCCTCGGATGGCGCGCCGGGGCGCGGTCGGCGCCGTCCGATTGAGCTGCATCAAGGCGCCGGCCTCCCGACAGGCTCAGTTCGTCTGGAGCCTGGTCGTCGCGATCGGCCACGGACGGAGCCGCCCGATGAGCTACGCCCCCTCCCGAAATCCCGGCGACCGCGACCTCGCGATCGTCATGGGCCTGGTGTTGCTGGTCCTGATCGTCGGGATCGGGATCTTCGCGACCTTGTCGGGGGCGAAGGTCCGTGTCGAGGTCACGCAGTTCGGCCAGCGCGTGGAGCGCCAGCTGGTCCCGCGCGCGCCGACGCCGACCTCCCCTCGGCGGCTGGGCCAGCCGGAAGAGGCGCCGCCGAGGCCGGCGTCACCGGCCGGATGATCGCGACCGGAAGGCCGGGGCCGTCGCCGCCTGGATCTCGGGGCCGGCGCCGGGGCGCCCTTCCGAGGCTAACGATGTAGCCGAGGACGGTTTCGGCCTGGTCGGCCGACCGCATCGCATTGGGCGTGCTCATGGGGATGGTGTGCTCGTCCGGCAGCGAGGAGGCGCGCAGCTAGGAGCTTCGCCCGCAAAGAGGGCTTCTCAACCGCCGTCTCCGCGCGCGCCTTGGGCGCCCTCGCGCC
>JANWHQ010000089.1 GCA_025450315.1 Caulobacteraceae bacterium | reverse complement strand
GGCGTCAGAGGTCAGGGTGTTGGTCATGGTCTGCACCGCAATCGGCGCGTCCCCGCCAATCTCCAAAGACCCCACCCGGATCTTCCGGCTCCGACGGCGCGTGATCATCCGCCACGGGCGGACGTGCGACAAATCTGCCGCATCAGATGAATTGGACAACAAACTGCCCCCCGAAAGACCAAATCCCCCTATAGATGCAGAGCATGGCGCAATTTGGGAGCAAATGTCAGATGCTCAGCGCCGAATGCGGAAATATGCCGTATTCTTGTGTCCTGAGAGCCTCCAGGCTCGGGAGGGGGTCCTAAAGTGCGTGTGGTGTTGGCTCAGCCGCGCGGCTTCTGCGCCGGCGTCGTCAGAGCGATCGACATCGTGGACAAGGCGCTCGAGAAATTCGGGCGTCCCGTCTACGTGCGCCACGAGATCGTGCACAACCGGCACGTGGTCGACGGGCTGAAGGCGAAGGGCGCGATCTTCGTCGAAGAGCTGTCGGAAGTGCCCGAGGGCGCGATCACGGTGTTCAGCGCCCACGGCGTCGCCCGCTCGGTGGTCGACGAGGCCAAGACCCGCAACCTGCCCGTGCTGGACGCCACCTGCCCGCTGGTCTCCAAGGTGCACGCCCAGGGCAAATACTATGTCACCCGCGGCCGCACCCTGATCCTGATCGGCCACGCCGGCCATCCCGAGGTCGAGGGCACCATGGGCCGCGTGCCCGGCCCGGTGCACCTGGTGGGGGCCGAATCGGAAGTCGCCACCCTGGACCTGCCCGCCGACACGCCCCTGGCCTACGTTACCCAGACCACCCTCAGCGTGGACGACACCAAGACCATCATCTCGGCCCTGAAGGCCCGGTTCACCGACGTGGTCGGGCCCGACACCGCCGACATCTGCTACGCCACCCAGCACCGCCAGTCCGCGGTGCGCGACCTCTGCCGCGTGGCCGACGTGATCCTGGTGGTGGGCGCCAAGAACAGCTCCAACTCCAGCCGCCTGCGCGAGATAGGGATCGAGGAGGGCCTTCCCAGCTATCTGATCGCGGACGGCTCCGAGCTTGATCCTTCGTGGCTCCAGGGCGTTGAAACTGTGGGGTTGACGGCCGGGGCCTCGGCGCCCGAGGAACTGGTGCTGGGCGTCATCGAGGCCTTGCGCCGGTTGGGCGACGTCGAGGTCGTCGAAATGGACGGTATCCGCGAGGACATCGAGTTCCGCCTGCCGGCGGCGCTCAGGAGCGCGTCTGATCGTTGGGGCGGCCGCCCCAACGGCGGTTCAAGGAGGGCGTAGCGGTGGGACTTCCCCTGTCGCAGGTGGTCCGCATCGGGACCTATATCTTCAAGCAGCACGTGACGGGGGTGAAGCGCTACCCGCTGGTGCTGATGCTCGAGCCGCTGTTCCGCTGCAACCTGGCCTGCGCCGGCTGCGGCAAGATCGACTATCCCGACGAGATCCTGAACCAGCGGCTCAGCTACGAGCAGTGCATGGAGGCGATCGACGAGTGCGGCGCCCCGGTGGTCTCCATCGCCGGCGGCGAGCCCCTGCTGCACCGGGACATGCCCAGGATCGTCAAGGGCTACCTGGAGCGGAAGAAGTTCGTGATCCTGTGCACGAACGCGCTGCTGCTCACCAAGAAGATCGACCAGTACGAGCCGCATCCGGGCTTCACCTGGTCCATCCACCTGGACGGCGACCAGGCCATGCACGACAAGTCCGTGTGCCTGGACGGGACCTACCAGAAGGCGGTCGAGGCCATCAGGCTGGCCAAGTCCAGGGGCTTCCGCACCCAGATCAACTGCACCCTGTTCAACGACGCCGACCCCGAGCGCGTGGCCCAGTTCTTCGACGAGATGAACGCCATCGGGCTGGACGGCGTCACCGTCTCGCCGGGCTACGCCTACGAGCGCGCGCCCGACCAGGCGCACTTCCTGAACCGCGAGAAGACCAAGACGCTGTTCCGCGGCATCCTCTCGCGCGGCGACGGCGGGCGGCGCTGGTCGTTCACCCAGTCGACCCTGTTCCTGGACTTCCTGGCCGGCAACCAGGCCTACAAGTGCACGCCCTGGGGCAACCCCACGCGCACGGTCTTCGGCTGGCAGAAGCCCTGCTATCTCCTCGGCGAAGGCTACACCAAGACCTTCAAGGAGCTGATGGAAGACACCGCCTGGGACGACTACGGCGTCGGCAACTACGAGAAGTGCGCCGACTGCATGGTCCACTCGGGCTTCGAGGCCACCGCCGTGGCCGACACCGTCAAGCATCCGCTGAAGGCGGCCATGGTCACCCTGCGCGGGGTGAACACCTCCAAGCCGATGGTGAAGGACATCTCCCTCGATCATCAGCGGCCGGCCGACTACGTCTTCTCCAGCCACGTCGACAAGAAGCTAGCCGAAATCCGCGCCCGGGCCCCCCAGCGCTCCGCCAAGAAGCTGACGCCCGCGCAGTAGCGCCGCGAAGGCCGTCTCGGCCTCGAGTCCCGTCCGGATCAGCGCCGGCAGCTCCCAGGGCCGCCGAGCCAGGGCCGCGATCACCGCGCCGACATCCATGCCGCCGTCCGGCTTCATGCCGGCCTGGGCCGCGCGGGGCAGGGCCCGGTCGGCCCCGTCCGAGATGGTCCGCGCCGCCGCGAACGGCAGGCCGTGACGCGCCGCCACGCGGGCGGCGACGTGGGACTCCATGTCCACCGCCAGGGCCCCGCTCGCCGCGTGCAGCGCCGCCTTGGCCCGGGCGTCCGCCACCATGACATCCGATCCGGCGATGGGTCCCAGGCGCGCGCCCGGCAGGGCCGCCAGCAGCCGGCGGGTCCAGGCCGCGTCGGTCGGCATCCTCCCGACCTGCGACGCCACCACCCAGTCCCCCGGCGCCAGCCCCCCGGCCAGGGCCCCGCCCAGCCCGATGCTGATGATCCCCAGGGCGCCCCCGGACACCGCCTCGAGCTCCGCCTCCAGGCGCGCCGAATCGCCACCGCCGGCGATGGCGACGAGGCCCGGCGCGGACAGGATGCGCGCCTCGCGCGTCAGGCCGGTGACTGCGATCAGACGAGGGGCCGTCATGGCGGCGACTAGAGCGCGCTTCGCAATCGGGGGCCAGCGGCGTTAAGCTCGGCCGCATGAGAGCGCTCGCGGCGTCCCTGCTGGTTGTCCTCCTGGCCGCCGCCACGCCGGCCGCGCCGGCGGATCCGGCCGGCCCAGCGTCGATCTATCCCGAGGACGCCGTTCCCCAGCCGCCCCCGGCCGGCGATCCGGAGGTGCTGTTCCAGCAGCAGATCGGCGAGCGGCGCGCCCGGCCCGCGCCCAAGCCCGAGATCAAGGGCCCGCCGGCGGGCGTGCAGCCCCTGGCGACCGACCTCTTCACCTCGAAGAACTTCTACAAGGACCGGGCCTCCTGGACCGACCCGCGTTACTGGCGCTGCAACACCCCGCGCCAGATCGTCGAGAGCCTGTGGGAGAGCGGCCGCATCGGCCCCGACCCGCCGACCTCGGCGTCCTGGGGCGACTGCGGGTTCGACTGGCCGCGCAGCCGGATTGTCAGCCCCTATCCCTACAAGACCGCCAGGGAGCACTACGAGGCGCTGCTGGCGCGGGCCAAGGCGCACGGCGGGCCGACCGTCTACACCAAGGCCACCACGCCCGACTGGGACGGCTTCTACGTCCGCGACGAGCGGGTCTCGGAGATCTATCCGAGGCTGGCGCCCGACCGGACGCCCGACAGCCTGCGTCTGAACGATCGCTGGCAGTGGGGCGGGATGGAGCAGGTCCCGACGGTGCTGTCGCTGCTGACGCCCGAGTACCAGACCCGCTACGTCCAGATGCTGTACCACGAGGGGGTGGACAACTCGAAGCAGTGGAGCGCCTCGTTCTGCTATCCGGAGGGGCTGATCCGCTGGTGGGCGATGTCCTCGCGCGGCGGCAACTTCGAGCTCTCGATCACGCCGACCCGGGTGGAATTCCTGTCGGGCGTCGCCGACAATTTCCTGCGCGAGGTGCTGATCGGCCGCCAGCACGTGCAGAAGGTGCCGCAGTGGTACGGCGAGACGGTCGGCTTCTGGGACGGCGACACGCTCGTCGCCTGGACCGCCAACGTCCAGGCCTGGACCCAGCACACCATGTTCGAGTTCTCCGGCGGCTTCGAGAGCGTGGAGACCTTCAAGCCGGTCTATGACGCCCATCATCGCTTCATGGGCATCGACACCGAGGCGGTCTGGTACGACCCGCAGGCCTTCGTCCAGCCGCTGCGCCTGCACGACCGCTATCTGCGCCGCGCCAAGGCCGGGGACCCGGACGCCCGCTACACCTTCATCGAGTGCCTTTCGAACATCAAGAACGTCGAGGGCCGCCCCAAGCAGCTGACCGCCGACGATCCGGGCTATGTCGACTACTACGGCCGGCCCTGGGCCAAGAACTGGGAGAAGTGGTTCGAGAAGGGCTGGGACAAGCCGAACTCGGACGAGGTTCCGGCCGACGTGCTGAACTCGCTCAAATAGGCTGGGCTTGACCTCGGCGGCCGCGGCGGCGACCGTCCCCTCAACAACCAACCCTGGGGGAGGACGTCCGTGATCAAATTCGCCAATCCGGCGCCGCTTGGCCTGTTCGGCTTTGCGGTGACGACCATGTGCCTCAGCATGTTCAATGTGAAGTGGTACGGCCCCGTCGAGGCCTTTCCGCTCCTGATGACGACCGCCTTCGCCTTCGGCGGCACGGCCCAGTTCCTCGCCGGCCTGATGGAATACCCGCGCGGCAACACCTTCGGCACGGTGGCCTTCTGCTCCTACGGCAGCTTCTGGTGGGCATTCGCCCTCTATATCTCGGGGGCTTTCGGCAAGGTTGCGCTTCCCTACCTGGGCGCCTGGCTGGTGATCTGGGCGGCCTTCACCTTCGTCCTCTGGCTCGCGACGCTGAAGGCGGGGACGCGGGCGCTGCAGCTGGTGTTCCTGACCCTGTGGGTCGCCTTCCTGCTCCTCGGCCTCAGCCACCTGCTGAACATGGACATCCTGCACACCATCGGCGGCTGGATCGGCATGGCCTGCGCGGTGCTCGCCTTCTACGTGGCGTCCGCCGAGATCCTCAACGAGGCCTACGGCAAGACCGTGCTGCCGATCGGAGCCAAGGCGGTCCTCTGACGGCGGCGTTCCGGCCAATTGGCGCCGGCCGACGCCTTCGGGTCGGTCGGCGCCGGGGCCGGATCTAGAGCTCCAGGTGCAGGAACTGGTTGTGGGCGCTCGGCCGATAGTCGGCGAAGGGCCCGCCGTCGGTGAAACCGCGCTTGCGGTAGAGCGCCAGGGCCGGAGCGTAGGCCGGCGCCGTGCCGGTCTCCAGGCTCAGCCGGCGCAGGCCGCGCCGGCGGGCCTCGCCGACGATGTGATCCAGCAGGGCGCTGGCCACGCCCCGGCGCAGATGCCGCGGATCGGTGCGCATCGACTTCACCTCGCCGCACCCGTCGCCCAGGTCCTTGAGCGCGCCGACTCCGGCCAGCGCCGGGCCGTCCCAGGCGGTCCAGACGGTGATGTTCGGCGCCTGCAGGCCGGACAGGTCGAGGGCGAAGGAGAACTCGGCCGGGGTCTTGGAGCGCGCATCGGCCAGGTGCAGCGCCAGCAAGGCGCGCGTCGGCTCGCCGGTGAGGTCGTCCTGGCGGATCTCGAGCATCGCCGCATCCGAACATCGAGTCCGTCGCGCCGTCCAGCACGAGGCGCACGGCTGGGACCTTGCAAGAAGTGGCCGTTCGGGCCTGAACCGCCACGCCGGGAGGAAAACGGATGCAACATAGCCGCAAGGAAGACGAGGAGAGAGCTCTAGCCCTGGCCGCGCTCTCCTTGGTGAAGGCTACGATCGATGCTCTGGAGCAGGGGGCTGTCCTTAAGGAAGGTGAGATTCAAGGGATATTCGAGCGGGCGCTCGTCTCCCTGGAGTTCCGCGCCCAGGACGGTGCGACGGGCCTTGCGCGCCGGATAGTCGAGGGCATCGCCATCACTCGGCCTTCCCAACCGCCCGAAAACCCTTCCGGCTCTCAGGATTCAAACTGAGACACGGCCAGGACGTTCGGATCGTTGACTTCCTTCCATATTTCCATGATTGTGGAAATATGGAAAACGAGACCGCCATTCGCCGCCTGTCGGCCCTCGCCCAGGACGGCCGGCTGGAGGTGTTCCGGCTGCTCGTCCGCGCCGGGGCCCAAGGGCTCGCGGCCGGCGAGATCGCCCGTACGCTTGGGTCGCCCGCCAACACGCTCTCGGCCCAGCTCGGCATCCTGGCCAACGCCCAGCTCGTCCGATCGCGGCGCGACGGCCGCTCGATCATCTACTGCGCCGACTTCGACCGCATGGCCGAGCTGCTCGCCTATCTCATGGAGGACTGCTGCCAGGGCCGGGCCGAGGTCTGCGCGCCCCTGGCCGGGATCGCCCAGCGCGCCGCCTGCTGCGCCGTTCCCGACGCGCCGGTCTCCGTCCCCTCTTGAACAAGCCACGCCATGCCTGAGGCTCGCCAAGCCCCCTACAACGTCCTGTTCCTCTGCACGGGGAACTCGGCCCGGTCGATCATCGCCGAGGCGATCATGAACCGGGTGGGGGCGCCGCGGTTCCGGGCCTTCTCGGCCGGCTCCATGCCCACCGGCAAGGTGAACCCCCACGCCCTGGCCCTGCTGGGGCGGCTCAACCATCCGACCCAAGGCCTGCGCTCGAAGTCCTGGGAGGAGTTCTCGCGGGCCGCGAACCCCGAAGCGCCCGAGCTCGATTTCGTGTTCACGGTCTGCGACAACGCCGCCGGCGAGGTCTGCCCGATCTGGCCCGGCCAGCCGATGACCGCACATTGGGGCGTGCCCGATCCCGCCGCCGTGCAAGGCGGGGAAGCCGAGATCAGCCTCGCCTTCGCCGACACCTACCGCATGCTCGCCAGCCGCATCGGCGTCTTCACGAGCCTGCCGCTCGAGAAGCTCGACCGGCTGTCCTTGCAACGGCGTCTCGACGCCATCGGCAAGTCCGCCGAACAGCCCGCGCGCGCGGAAGGCTGATGGCCGGCGCGGGGAGGCGCGAGCGCGCGCCCGTGGCGGACGCCAGCCTTGAGCCGCCGCTGGGCGCCTTCTCCCCGCCTCGCCGCCTGGCGGGCGAGGCGCTGGGGTCGGCGCTGCTCCTGGCCATCGTCATCGGCTCGGGGATCATGGGCGAGCGCCTGGCCGCCGGGAACCTCGCCATCGCGCTGCTGGGGAACACCCTGGCCACCGGGGCGGGTCTCATCGTGCTCATCACCATCTTCGGCCCGATCTCGGGCGCGCATTTCAATCCGGCGGTGACCCTGGTGTTCGCGCTCAGGCGCGAGCTCTCCTGGCGGCTCGCCCTCGGCTACGTCTGCGCCCAGCTGGCCGGGAGCGTGCTGGGCGCCTGGACCGCGCACGCCATGTTCGCCGAGCCGATCGTGCAGGTCTCGACCAGGCTGCGGGACGGACCGGCCCAGGCCTTCGCCGAGTTCGTCGCCACCTTCGGCCTCGTCGCCACCATCCTGGGCGCGATCCGCTTCCGGCCGGATGCGACGCCCCTGGCGGTCGGGCTCTACATCACCTCGGCCTACTGGTTCACCGCCTCGACCTCGTTCGCCAATCCGGCGGTGACCGTGGCCCGGATGCTGAGCGACACCTTCGCCGGCATCGCCCCGAGCTCGGCGCCCGCCTTCATCGCCGCGCAGCTGCTGGGCGCGCTGACCGCGTCCGTGCTCTTCGCCTGGCTCCTGAAGGACGGCCCCTAAAGCCCCCAGCCCACCTTCCGGTCGTTGCTGCGCTTGAGGTTGCGGTAGCGGGCCAGGGCCCAGAGCGGGAAGACCTTCGAATAGCCGTGGTAGCGCAGGTAGAAGACCCGCGGGAATCCGCCGCCCGTGTAGTGGTCCTCGGGCCAGAAGCCCGAGGCGTCCTGGCGGGCCTTCAGCCAGGCGATCCCGCGCTCGGTGGCCTCGTGGTCGGCCTCGCCGGCGGCCAGCAGGCCCAGCACCGCCCAGGCCGTCTGGGACGCGCGGGACTCGGCTGGCTCGTAGCCCTGGTAGTCCAGCGCATAGCTGTCGCAGCTCTCGCCCCAGCCGCCGTCGGGGTTCTGGATCCGGACCAGCCAGTCGACGGCGCGGCGCACGCAGGGCCCCGCCCGGTCCACGCCGGCGGCGTTCAGCGCGCAGAGCGCCGACCAGGTCCCGTAGACGTAGTTCACCCCCCAGCGGCCGAACCAGCTGCCGTCGGCCTCCTGGTCCTGCTCGATGTAACCCACCGCCGCCCTCATGCGCGGATCGTCCAGCCCCACGCCCATCTGGGCCAGCAGCCCGACGCAGCGGGCCGAGACGTCCACCGTGGGCGGGTCCAGCAGGGCGCCGTGGTCGGCGAAGGGGATGTTGTTCAGGTAATAGTGGTCGTTGTCGGCGTCGAAGGCGCCCCAGCCGCCGTTCCTGCTCTGCAGGCCCACGATCCACTCCGCACCGCGCTCGATGGCCTCGTCGTAGCGGTGGGAGCTCCGGCGCTTCTGGGCTCGGTCCATGGCCATGGCCACCACGGCGGTGTCGTCCACGTCAGGATAGTGGGCGTTGTTGTACTGGAAGGCCCAGCCGCCGGGCCGAACGTCGGGGCGCGCCTCGGCCCAGTCGCCCTTCACGTCCAGCACCTGCAGCGGCTTCAGCCACTCCAGGCCCCGATCGACCCGGCGCTCGGCCTCCGCGCCGCCGGCCTCCATCAGGGCGTGGCAGACCAGGCCCGTGTCCCACACCGGCGAGACGCAGGGCTGGCAGTAGGCTTCCTCGTCCTTGATCACCAGCAGCCGCTCGACCGAGGCGCGGGCCAGCTTGCGGTGGGGATGGTCTTCGCCATAGCCCAGCACGTCGAACATCATCACGCTGTTGGCCATGGCGGGGTAGATGGCGCCCAGGCCGTCCTCGCCGTTCAGCCGCTCGGTCACGAAGGCGACGCAGCGGTCGACGGCCCTCTGGCGCAGGCCCTTGGGCCAGTAGGGATCGACCGCCTTCAGCACCCCGTCCAGGACGGCGAAGAACCCGGACCAGAACCGGCTGCGGTTGGCCACCGCCGACTTGGGCCTGGCCTTCACGGCCGTCTGGTAGAGTTCCTCGACCTTCACGCCGCGGGCGTTGCGGGCGACCGGCTTCTTCACCTGCAGCACCAGGAGCGGCACGATCACCGTGCGCGCCCAGTAGCTCATCTTCAGCAGGTGGATCGGGAACCACCTGGGGACCAGGATCAGCTCCACCGGCATGGTCGGGATGCTGTTCCAGGGCCCCGCGCCATAGAGCGCCAGCTGGAAGCGGGTGAAGACGTTGGTCGCCGCCGCGCCGCCGGCCTTGAGGATCGCCTCGCGGGCCCGCGCCATGTGAGGCGCCGAGATGTCGTCGCCGATCATCTTCAGGGCGAAATAGGCCTTCACGCTGGCCGAGATGTCGAAGCCGCCGCCGTGATAGAGCGCCCAGCCGCCGTGCTCGCCCTGGATGCGGCGCAGATAGACGCCGATCTTGCGCTCCAGCTCCAGGTCCTCGGGCTCGCCGAGATAGTGCTTCAGGAGCACGAACTCGGCCGGGATGGTGGCGTCGGCCTCCAGCTCGAACACCCAGTGGCCGTCGGCGCGCTGCAGGTCCATCAGCGCCCGGGCCGCCTTGCCGATGGCGTGCTCCAGGTCGTCCGGAGGGGTGTCGGGGAGGGCGTCGTACATGGCTCGCATCTGCGGCGACGCTTATACGCCCGGACTGCCCGAGACCAAATCCGCCGCCGTGCGGCCCGAGCGGAGCGCGCCTTCGATGGTGGCGGGCAACCCCGTGGCCGTCCAGTCCCCGGCCAGCAGCAGATTGTCCCACCGGGTGCGGGCGGGCGGCCGCTTGGCGTCCTGCTCGGGCGTCGCCGCGAAGGTGGCCCGGCGCTCCTTGACGATCTGCCAGGGAGGCAGGTCCGGCGCCATGTCGTGCAGGGCGGCGACGTCGGCCCACAGCCGGCGCGCCAATTGCTCGCGGTCTTCGTCCAGCATCCGGTCCGCGCCCGAGACGGTCACCGAGATGCGCCCTTCGAAGGCGAACACCCATTCGGCCGTGCCGCCGATCAGCCCGACCATGGGCTCGGCGCCGGCCGGCGCCTGGATCAGGAAGTGGCCGTTGACGACGGCGCGGAATTCGTCCGGCGCGCTCAGGCCGGGCAGGAGGTCCTGCGCCGCCCAGGGCGGCACGGCCAGGATCAGCCGGTCGCCGGGCTCCAGGGTCACGGTGCTGTCGGGCAGGGCGAAGGCGGCGAGGCGGCCGTCGGCGAGATCCAGGCTCCGCACCCGCTTGCCGAGGTGCACCTGGGCACCGTGGCGCTCCAGATAGACGAGGGCGGGATCGACGAAGGCCGAGGCCAGGGTCGGATGGGCGATGCGCGGCCGGCAGGCGTCTCCGCCGCGGCCCAGGGTCTCGCGCACCACCGCGGCGGCCAGGTCGGCCGATCCGGCCTCGGGCTCGGTGTTCAGCACCGCCAGCAGGAACGGTTGCAGCAGCCGTTCCCAGAGCCGGCCCCGGCAGGCCATCACCTGGTCCAGCCGCCGCCCGCGCGGCGGATGCAGCAGGGCCGCCAGGCCCAGATAGTCGGCGGGCGTCGTGCCGGGGACGCGGCGGTCCTTGGCGAGGATCCACCAGGGCAGGCGGCCCCGGTTGGGGCGGATGGTCCAGCGGGCGCCGGTCCCGAGGTCGGCGAAGGCGATCGAAGGCGCCTCCGGGCCGGTCAGCCGCTCCTGGCCCCCGATCTGGTCCAGATAGGCGTGCACCGCGCGGTTGCCGGAGAGCACCAGGTGGTTGCCGTTGTCGATCACCGCGTCCAGCTGGGGATCGCGATAGGAGCGGCAGC
>JANWHQ010000088.1 GCA_025450315.1 Caulobacteraceae bacterium | reverse complement strand
CGGCGACCTCCTCGCGGCGGATCTCGACCAGCGGATGGGCCTGAAGCCGGGCGGTCACGGCGGCCGAGAAGCCCTCGCGGTCCACCGCCAGAGCGCCGCCGGCCGGCACCTGGTGGGCGTCGCCCGAGGCCATGATCAGCGAGCCCAGCGCCCGCATCTCGGCATGCAGCAGGCCCACGGCGTTGTAGTGCGGGTCGTCGGAGCGGAACGAGTTGGAGCAGACCAGCTCGGCCAGCCCATCGGTCTGGTGGGCGTCGGTGCCCCGCGCCGGGCGCATCTCGTGCAGCATCACCGGAACCCCGGCCTCCGCCGCCTGCCAGGCGGCCTCCGCGCCCGCAAGCCCGCCGCCGACGATGTGGATGGGCTGGATGGTCATGGGCGAGACATAGCCACGGGTTAGGGCGGGGGAAAGGCGAACTCGCGCGCCGGGCGAGCTCGGCTTTAAGCTTGGCTTTAAACGCGCTAGGCTCGATCCGCTGTGGGGGGAACAGCATGGCCGGAATCTCGCTCGGACGGGCGTTTGCGTCTGGCTTCGTGCTGATCAGGCGCCGGCCGGCCAGCGTTTTCGTCTGGGGGCTGCTGAGCGTCCTGCTGATCCAGGCTCCGATGCTGGTGCTGCTGTACCTCGCCGCGGCCGACCTCATGGCCGTCTGGGGCAGGATCGGGCCGGAGAACCACGCGGCCGTCGCCGACTTCGCCATGGCGATGCAGCAGCGGATGACGGCGATCCGGGCCATGACCCTGCCCGCCGTGGCCGTGCGCGTGATCGTGGTCGCGGCGGTCTATCGGGCGGTGCTGGAGCCCGCCCGGCCCGGGTTCGCCTATCTGCGCATCGGCCGTCGGGAGGGATGGCTGCTGCTGCTGATGCTCACCCTCGCGATCCTGGTCGCCTGCGCCATCATCCCCCTGGAGCTCTTGATGATCGTTCCCGTCATCGCCCTGGCGCGCGCCGCGGCGCCCGCGCTGCTGGTCGGCGGCGGCGGAGTCCTGGTGGGGCTCGCGGTGCTCGTGTGGGTGCTGGCGCGGCTGAGCATGGCCGCCCCGATGACCTTCGCCGAACGCCGGTTCCGGCTGTTCGAATCCTGGCGGCTGACTCGGGGCCACGGGCTCGCGCTGATCGCGCTGGGCCTGCTGGTGTTCCTGTTCGCGGCCCTGGTCGAGGTGGCGATCTTCGCCCTGGCGGCCGCGGTCGCGGTCGGCTTCGTCGGCTGGCCGATGAATTTCCGGACCGTGCTGGTCGGGTTGAACTCCCTGCGGCTGCAGGGGCCCGAGGCCCTGGCGGTCTGGCTGGTTCCCATCGGGCTCGTGGCCGCGGCGGCGTTTGGCGCCCTCTACGCCATCGTCGTCGCGCCCTGGGCCGACGTCTACGCGCAACTGAACGGGCGCCCGGACAGCCGGGCCTGAGGAGGAGCACCATGGAGTTCTCCGTCACCGAGGCGAGTCTCGCCGGCTTCCGCTTGATCGGCCGCAGGCCGGTGTCGGCCCTGGTCTGGGCGCTCGCCTGGATCGTCCTGGGCTATGGCGCCATGGGGCTCTTGCTGCTCTGGGCCGCGCCCCAGCTGAGCGAGGCGGTCCACGCCTTTCCCCAGCCCGGCGGCGATCCCGAGGCCATGGGCCTGGCCATGATGCAGTTCTACGGGGGCTTCCTGCGGGTGTTCTGGCCCTGGGGGCTCTGGGCCTGGATCCTGATCACCGTGCTGCAGGCGGCGCTGTACCGCGCCATCCTCGAACCCAAGAACAGCGGCTTCGGCTACCTGCGTCTGGGCGGGGACGAGCTTCGGCTGGCCCTGCTGCAGGTGATCTTGGGCATCCTGTTCGTCGTCTACATCATAGCCGTGTGCGTGGCCTGCGGGGCGGTGTTCCTGGCCGCCCGCCAGCTCGCCCAGCCCTGGCTGGGGCTGGCCGACGCGGCGGCGGTGATCGTGGCCTTCTGCCTGACCATCTACGTCGTCGTCCGTCTGATGCTGGCCCAGCCGATGACCTTCGCCCGCAAGCGGCTGCAGATCTTCGACTCCTGGGGCGTCACCCGGGGCCGCTTCTGGCCGTTGCTGGGGGTGCTGGTGCTGACGATGATCTTCGCCGCGGTGGTGGGCTTCGCCTTCGCCCTGATCCGCAACACGGTGATGATCGGGCCGATGCAGGACATGATGCGCGACGCCTTCACCCATCCGGGCGATCCGACCCGGATGTTCTCGCGCATGCTGGAGCTGATGAACCCGCGCACGCTCAGCCCGGCGATCGTGGCGCTCCTGCTGCTGCAGGGACTGGGCGACACCCTCACCCGCATCGTGACCCTTTCGCCCTTCGCCGAGTGCTACCGGGTGCTGACCGCCCCGCCCGAGCCGGGCGGGCCGGTGGAGGGGATGTCGGTCTACGAGCCGGCTCCGGCCCCTGTTCCAGACGATCCGGGTCATGACGACCACGGCCACGCCGATCCGCACGACGACAGCCACGGGCGAGATGACGGCCACGGCCATTGATCGCGGCATCGCGCGCCCCCTGTCGCCTGAGGCTCCGGCTCGCTAGATAGGGATTCCCTTGCAGTGAGAGGGCCGGCCGGGCCGGCGAAGCGATGTCGGACAGCCAGGTCTCGGTCGGCGCGGCCCTGGGCTACGCCTGGTCCCTGTGGCGCACCCATTGGCGGGAAGTGTGGGGCGTGCTGGCTCTGAACGCCCTGGCGTTCACGGTGCTGTGCGCGGGCCTGTTCGCCAACAATCCGCTGCTCATGCTGGCCGGCATGCTGGGCGTGGTGGTGACCCAGTACCCGACCTACGGATCGGTTTTCCGGCTCGCCTTCGGGCCCGAGCATCCGGGCGACGAGCGCTTCAACCTGGCCCACCACGGTCTGCAGTGGCGGGGCATCGAGCTGAAGATGCTGGGCTCGGGCGCGCTGATCCTGCTGTTCTCCATCGCCCTGACGGTCTTGATGGCGCTTGTCCTCCTGTCCGGCCTGGGCGCGCTGCTCTACGCCCACGGCGTGCCGTTCTCCCAGGCCCTCAAGGCCGACGACGCGTTCCAGGCGGCAGGCCCGGAAGGCCTGCAGCTGCACGTCATCGGAACCTCGATCATGCAGCTGGTGCTGATGTTCGTCTGGATTCGTCTCTCGCTGGCCTATGCCGCCACTGCGGACTCCGGCCGGGTGCAGGTGTTCCGCACCTGGAAGCTGACGCGGGGGAATTTCTGGCGCCTGCTCGCGACCACCCTGGTCCTGGAGCTGCCCAGCGCCCTCATCATGGTGGTGGGCGCCGGGTCCGGGCTCGCGCTGGACGGCAAGTCGGCCCCCTTGGCGCCGGGCGAGACCTTCATCTACAGCCTGATCTGCGGCGGCTGGGCGGGCGCGGCGGCCATGCCTCTGGCCGCTGGCGTGCAGGCCTATTTCTATCGCAACCTGAAGACGACGGATTGAGTGGCGGACAGGAATGGCAGGGTTCTCGGCATCTGATGCGGCGCTGTCGGGCTTTCGGTTCCTGGCGCGCCACCCCAAAACCATCGCCATCTGGGCGATGGTGTTCCTGGTCTACGAGCTGGTCTGGGGCGGGGCCCTGCTGGCCTTCGCGGGCGACAAGCTGCCCGCCCTGCGCACGTTGAGCCAATCCTCGGGCGACGACGCCCAGACCGCCTGGCAGGTGCTGCCGGGCGCCAGTCTGGTGATCCTGCTGGGACTGGCGGCGATGCTGTTCGTGTTCTCGCTGCTGTTCACCGCGGCCTACCGGACCTTCCTGCACCCTCATGACGACCGCTTCGGCTATGTGCGGGTCGGCCGCGACGAGCTGAGGTTCGCGGTGCTGATCGTACTCTGGGTGGTGCTGGTGGTCGGCGGCAGCGCGGTGGTGGTGTTCTTCTGGGCGCTGTTGGCGGCGATGGGCGGGCTGATGCCCCATCCCCTGCGCGACCTCTGGGAGCTCCTGGTCACCCTGGCCGGGCTCTCGGTCTACGTCTACGTGCTGGTGCGCCTCTGCTTCTCCATGCCGATGACGCTGGAGGACCGGCACGTCCGCCTGCTGGAGTCCTGGAAGGCCACCCGCCACAACTTCTGGAGCCTGCTGGGGGTCTTCCTGCTCACGGCGGTGCTGGTGCTGGTGCTGTTGCTGATCGTCTGCACCCTCTTGGCCATCGCCCTGATCGCGGCCATGGCGGCGGGCCTGCCGCACTCGTCGTTCATGGAGGGGCTGTCGGCGGTGCTCTACACCAACACCACCTCGCTGGCGGCCTACTTCAGCCCCACCAGCCTGATCGCCGCGGTGCTGAACGCCTTCATCGTCGCCGTCGGGATCGCCATCCTGACCTCGCCGGTGGCCGAGGCCTATCTGGCCTATCAGGCCCACAAGGACGAGACGCCCACGCTCCACTGACCGGACTGGCGCTTCGCCGGCCGCCGTCTATGGTTGCGCCCACGATGGGGAGACGGCCATGGCGTTCTCGGCTTCGGATGCGGCGCTCGAAGGGTTCAACATCGTCCGGCGCGAGCCGAAGGCCATCGCCGCCTGGTCGCTGATCCAGCTGATCTTCTCCATCGCCGTGACCGCGGCGACCGTGCCGTTCATGCGGCCCTTGATGGAGCTGCAGTCCTCGCAGCTGGTGGGCGTGCGTCCGACCCCGGCCCAGGCCATGGCCGTGCTGGAGCCGACGCTGGGGTTCCTGGCGGTCCTGATCCCGCTGGAGCTGGTGGTGGTGTCCATCCTGAGCGCGGCGGTCTACCGCGTCGTGCTGCGGCCCCAGGACAAGGGGCTCGCGCGCCTGCGCCTTGGCGGGGACGAGCTGCGCCTGGCCATCCTCTGGATCGAGCTGGGCTTCGTGTTCTGGCTCGTCGGCATGGCGGTGCTCATCGCCGCGGTGGTCGTGGGCGCCACGATCAGCGCCGCGCTGAAGGCCTCGGCGGCCGGCGCCGTGGGAGCGGTGATGGCCGCCTACATCGTGGTTTTGCTGGTGATGATCTGGCTGGCCGTGCGCCTGTCGCTGGCGGCGCCGATGACCTTCGCCACCCGCAAGGTCCAGCTGTTCTCGGCTTGGCGCCTGACCCAGGGCCACTTCTGGCCGCTGTTCGGCTGCTACCTGCTGTCCTTCATCTTCGTGCTGATCGTCCTGATGGCCCAGTTGAGCGTCGTGGCCATCGTCACCGTGATCATGTCGGGCGGCTCCCTGACCCACATGGCCGACCAGGCCATGCGGCCGGACTACAGCTCGCTGTCCGCCTTCCTGACCCCGACGCGCATCGTCGGCCTGCTGCTCAACTCGGTCCTGGGCGGCGTCTACTGGAGCGTCGCGCTGGCGCCGGCGGCGGTGGCGTACAAGCAGTTCGGGCCCGCCTAGGCCCTTTTCCGGGGCTTGCTCCGCCGTTCGGCGTGGCGGGCCAGGACGGCTTCCAGGTAGCGGCCGGTCCAGCTCTGCGGCTCGCGCGCGATCTGCTCGGGAGAGCCGACGGCCACGATCTCGCCGCCGCCGTCGCCGCCCTCGGGGCCGAAGTCCAGGATCCAGTCGGCGGTCTTGATGACGTCGAGGTTGTGCTCGATCACCACCACCGTGTTGCCCTGTTCGACCAGCTGGTGCAGCACCTCCAGCAGCTTCTTGGTGTCCTCGAAGTGGAGCCCCGTGGTCGGCTCGTCCAGGATGTAGAGCGTGCGGCCCGTCGCCCGCCGCGACAGCTCCTTCGACAGCTTCACCCGCTGGGCCTCGCCGCCCGACAGCGTCGTCGCCGGCTGGCCCACCTGGACGTAGCCCAGGCCCACCCGCTGCAGCGTCTCCATCTTGTCCCGGATCGAGGGCACCGCCTTGAAGAAGTCGGCGGCCTCCTCGACGGTCATGTCGAGCACGTCGGAGATCGACTTGCCTTTGAACAGGACCTCAAGCGTCTCGCGGTTGTAGCGCTTGCCCTTGAAGACGTCGCAGGTGACGTAGACGTCGGGCAGGATGTGCATCTCGATATTGATCTGGCCGTCGCCCTGGCTGGCATCGCAGCGCCCGCCTTTGACGTTGAACGAGAAGCGGCCCGGG
>JANWHQ010000087.1 GCA_025450315.1 Caulobacteraceae bacterium | reverse complement strand
GGCGTCGGCGTCGGGGCAGGCGTCGGAGCCGGGGTGGGCGCAGGTGTAGGCGCCGGCGTCGGAGCGGGAGTCGGCGCGGGCGTGGGGGCCGGCGTCGGAGCGGGAGTCGGCGCGGGCGTGGGGGCCGGTGTCGGAGCGGGCGTCGGCGCGGGCGTGGGAGCAGGCGTCGGAGCCGGGGTGGGGGCTGGTGTCGGCGCAGGCGTCGGAGCGGGCGTGGGCGCCGGCGTCGGCGCGGGCGTCCCCGCCGCGATGGTCCCCGTGGTCCTGAAGGTGGTCACGCAGCAGGGGACGGGCAGGGAATAGCTGGCGGCGTTGGGACCGCTCAGGCTGTAGCCGCTGAAGGTGATGCCGACTCCGGTCCCGACGTCGGGAGAGTCGAAGGCGGCGGTCGCGCCGGAGCCCGCGACCAGGGTCACGCCGGTCGGAGAGCCGTTGAAGCCTGTCAGGGTGGTCGCGGTCGTGCCGTCGAAGACCTTGTCGCCGTTCGGGAAGACCAGCATGAACTGGGCCAGGGTGGCGCCGCTGGTCAGGGTGAAGTTGGTCGAATAGTCCGTAGGCGTCGTATAGGCGACCGGGTTGTAGTAGATGTTCACCGGGGCGTTCGGCCCCGTGACCGTCACCGGCGTGGCCGAGCCGAAGATCACCGTGCCGCCGGCGACCCCCGGTCCGGTCCCGTCGTTGCCGGCGATGATCGTCAGGCCGAGCGGCAGGCCCAGGTCCTGAGCCGGAACGCTGCTGCCTCGGGTCAGGGTGATGACGCCGTTCTCGTTGACGTTGTTGCCGGCGCAGATGGCGAGGTCGCCGTCCGTGGTGGTCAGGGCGGCGAGGAGGCCCAGGTTCACGTCGCGGCCGCCGCTCAGCAGCACGCTGCCATTGGTGGTGGTGATCGCCGCGTTGACGTTGACGTCGCGCCCGCAGCAGGTCTGAACGTTGCCGTTGGTGGCGGTGATCGCGGCGTTGATGTTCACGTCCCTGAGCGCGTTCAGCGTGAGGGTCGTGGTGCTCGGCGTGGCCACCCAGGCGACCGCCTCGTTGACGTTGATGTCGCCGTTGCCGGGCGTCGTCGAGGTGTAGCCGCTCACCGGGGGCGTGCCGGCCACCGTTCCGGTGGTCGCGCCCGGCAGGGTGCTGATCACCACGCTGTTGGTCACCAAGAGGGCCGACAGCGTCGCCCCGGAGATGTCCTGCCCGGTGGCGATGGTGAAGTCGACCGGGTCGATGGTCCAGACGCCCGTCACGCCCGTGGGCGCGGCGGTGGTGATCTTGGCGCTGTCGGCGATGACCACCTTGGCGGCCGAGGTTTCGATCTGGCCGCCGTCGCCGCCGTGGGGGGCGCTGGCGTCCAGCGCGCCGGTGACGTTCACCGCTCCGCTCTGCATGTCGCCCAGGAGGCTGATGACGCCCCTGCGGCTGCCGATGGTCTGGGCCTCGATCACGCCGGTGTTGTTCACCACCGTCTTCAGCAGCTGTCCGGCGGCCTGGGCCGTCAGGGTGACGCGGCCGCCGTCGGCCTGGATCATGCCGCCGTTCTGGACCAGGGCGTTCACCGCGCCCTGATCGACCGCGACGTTGAGCAGGCCGTCGCCGGCCACGTCCAGGGTGACGGCCCGGCCGGCGGCCATGGCCACGGTCCCGAGGTTGGCGGTGATCAGGCCCTGGTTGGAGACCTGCCCGCCCAGCAGGGCGACGTAGCCGCCCGGAGCCTTGATCGAGCCCTGGTTGACCACCGCCCCGGCGCCGGCGCCGGAGAAGCTGTATTTGCCGGCCATGAAGTCGGCGTTGGCGATATTCAGCGTGGAGGCCACCAGGCCGCCCACGTTCACCTGGGCGTTCGGCCCGAACAGGACGCCGTTCGGATTGACCAGGAACACCTTGCCGTTGGCCGACAGGCTCCCGAAGATGCTGGAGGGATCCGGACCGGTCACCCGGTTCAGGGCCACTGAGCTGCTGTTCGGCTGCGCGAAGCGGACCGATTCGTTCGGAGCGATGTTGAAGCTCTGCCAGTTGAGCACCGCGTTCTGGCTCGACTGGTTGATGGTGAGCGAACGCCCGCCGCCGGAGAGGCTGGCCGAGCCGGCCGCGACCTGGCCGCCCGTGGGCAGGGCGTAGGCGGCCGGGGCGAAGGCCAGGGCGCTGGCCGCGGCGAGCAGGGCGGCGCGGGCGAGGCGGCCGTAGAGGCGGCGGGGGTCGCGGGCGATCGGTCGGACGGCGGCGTTCATGGTCGTATTTCCTTGTTCGGCGACGGTGGTCTTCGCTGACGCCGACATCAGAAGAACTTGTCGAGTTGGACCCAGACCCGGCTGGAGTCGAAGGGTCCGGGGACGCCGACGGCGTCGCCGACGGTGTGTGCGTAGGTGGCCCGGACCACGAAGTTGCGGACGGCCTCCCAGTTGACGCCGAAACCCGCGCCGCTGACGGTCTCGCGGTTGCGTCCGAGCAGCCATGGCGTGTGGTTGGTCTTGGCCGAGCCGGTGTCGAAGAAGGCGAACAGCTGCGCGCGCCCGGGGATCGGGCGGGGCATCGGCGGCAGCCACAGCCGCGCCTCGACGGTGGCCACATAGCCTTCGTCGCCGTAGATCAAGCCCTCGGCGTAGGCCCGCACGCCATAGGCGCCGCCGAGCTCCATCTTCTCGGAGATGTCGAGGTTCTTGGACGCGAACTGCCCGCGGATCAGGCCGTAGATCGAGAACGGGCCGGACACGGTCTGCAGCCGCGAGAGGCTGTAGGAGAGCTTGCCGTAGCCGCCGCCGGCCCGCGCGGCGCCCAGGTCGGCCAGGCGCGCGTCGGGCGTGCGGATGTCGAGGTCGCCCAAGGTGTAGCCCAGGTAGAACTGGTTCCAGCCGCCGCCGCCGAAGGCGTCGTGGTGGTCGCCGCTGAGCCCGATCGTGCCGGCGCGGACGGTCTTGTCGACGACGGACGGGATGGCGTCTTCCTTGTCCTGGAAGGTCCGGTTGTCGAAATCGGCCTGCAGCACCAGGTTGTTGTCGTAGGAGCGCACCAGCGGATAGCTGGCGAAGACGCTGGCCACTTGCGCCGTTCCATGGGCCTTAAGGCTCTCGAAGGCGCCGTGCAGCCGGTAGCCGAGGGCGGCGTAGGCCACCCCGATCGTCGCGTCCTGGACCTGGATCTGGTAGGCGGCGCGGCCGTAGGTCAGGCCGTCGAACGAGCTCAGCCCGCGCAGGGTGATGAGGTCGCCGTGACCGGTGGGATCGTTGACGTTCAGCGTCGCCCCGAGCCGATAGGCGCCCGACGAGGAATCGCCGGCATTGTCGCCATCGATGCTGCCCGAGAAGCGTGGGCCGGGCTGCAGGGCGACCGCCAGGTCGGAGGAGCCGACCGCGGCGCCCGGGCTGAGGGTGGATTTCACCACCACGCCGGGGATGTCCGACAGAAGCAGCAGCCGCCGCTCGAGCGGCCCGCCGGAGACGGCGTCGCCGGCGTTCAGACCGCTGAGGACGCTGCGGGCCAGATGGTCGGAAAGATTGGTGTGGTTGTCGAGCGTGACCTTGCCGTAGTGGCCCTCGATCACCGCGAGGGTCACCACGCCGTCCTGGATGTCCTGGGCGGGGACATAGGCCTGGGCGACGAAGTAGCCGCGCCGGTTGTAGAATTGCGAGATCTTCGCCGCCATCGCCCGCAGATCGCGCAGATCCAGCTGGCTGCCCGGCGTGAAGCCGGCGACGGCGATGAGCTCGGCCTCCGGGAACAGGGTCTCGCCGGTCACGTGCAGCGACCGGACAAGAACCTTCGGCCCGGCGGGACCGGCGTCCTGGACCTTGGGCGCCCGGTCGATGCGGATGTCGGGGATGGACCTTTCCGGCGTTGGCGTTGGCGGGATCTGCTGGATCTGGCCGCCCCCTCCGACCGGAGGCGCCGCGAGCGCGCCCTGGCCTGCGGCAAGGACGCCGACAGCCGCCAAGGCGCTGCCGAACAGGATCGATTTCAACATAACCACCTCGGACGCCGGCCTCGGGCCGGATTTCCGTCCAACAACCGTAGCCATGGGGACGGGAGAATATTTGAGAGGAGAAATGTCTCCGCTCACGGCCAAGCTTGTTGGCGGCTTTCTGAAACCACCATTTGCTGTTCCGATAGTCGATATGATTATTCGATCAGTGTGAAATATTGGACAATATTACTGGAAAACCGGCTGATAAATTACTTGGATAATTTAATTCATCTAATCCCGTCGGCTGAAAAGTATTCGCACCTATTCATATCGAGCCGGACATCCGTCAATATCGGATTTTGGAGAGACTGGCATGGCTGGGCTGGAAGGCGCTTCTTCCGCATATCCCGCGCGGCGCGCCGGATCCGAGGCGGTATCCGCAGGCGCCGGCCCGGCTAGACTTGCGCCCGCCGGGCTCACACCGCAGGCTGGGCGCGGCGGATCGGACTTGACGCGCTGACGGAGGATGACAGCGATGCAAGGCAGGGTGGTCGTGGCGACCGGGGCGACCTCGGGCATCGGCGAGGCGGCCGCAACGCGGCTGGCAGAACGCGGCGCACGCATCGTCTTCGTCGCCCACGATCCCGCGCGGGCGCAGGCGACGCTCGCCAAACTGAATAAGGCGGCACCCGGCCTCGAGCACCGCGTCCATCTGGCCGACCTGTCGCTGATGGCCGAAACGCGCCGCGTCGCCGCCGAGATCGCCACGGCCGAGCCGCGCATCGACGTGCTGTTGAACAACGCCGGCGCGGTGTTCACGCGGCGGATGGTGACCTCCGAGGGCCTGGAGCTGACCTTCGCCCTGAATCACATGGCCTATTTCGTCCTGACCCAGGGGCTGATGGAGCGGCTGACAGCTTCGGCGCCGGCGCGGATCGTCAGCACCGCCTCGGCCGCCCACCAGGGCGCCCGGCTCGACTTCGACGACCTGCAGAGCTCGAGGTCGTTCAGCACCATGGGGGCCTATGGCCGCTCCAAGCTGTGCAACATCCTGTTCACCCGCGAGCTGGCCCGCCGGTTGGCCGGCGTGGGGGTCACTGCCAACTGCCTGCATCCGGGCGTGGTCGCCACCCGCTTCGGCGAGAATGCCGGCGGCCTGCTCGGAGTGATGATGCCGCTGGTCAGGCGACTTTCCATCTCGCCCGAGCGCGGCGCCGAGACCATCGTCTATCTCGCCGCCTCCCCGGAGGTGGAGGGGGTCAGCGGGCTCTACTTCGCCAAGTGCGCCCCGGCCACGCCATCCTCGGCGGCCCGCGACGACGCCGCCGCGGCCCGGCTGTGGGAGGCCAGCGAACGGCTGGCGGGTGGGACGGCGCCCTAGTGTCCCGGCTGCGAAGTTCGCAAGCGCGATTTGCGGCCTCGAGCGAACTTCGGATCCGATGAGGACACTAGCAAGTGTATGTTTCTAGTGTGGTTTACGAATCTGAAGTTCGCATCAGCGCGGCCGCAATCATCTTGCGAACTTCGGATTCTCCACACTGGCCTGTCTCAGGCCACGTGCCGGTCGCCACCCAGGTGGACCACGAAGGCCGCCCCGTCCTCCTCCCAGAGCTGGGCGGCGAAATAGCCGACCGAGCCATAGATCTCCGAGATCTGGGCTTCGGCCACCGGGCCCTTGCCGATCCGCGGCTCCACGACGTCGGCGAACCGGCCGAGCAGCCGGTAGTCCCGGAGCCGCCGCAGGCCGGGATTGAATGAGAAGCCGTGCCAGAAGTTCTTGCGGTCTCGCATCACCGGCCGCCAGGAGACGCCGCCGGAGGTGCGGTCGATCTCCAGGGGCCGGTGACCGCGCGGGCCGGGCCGGCCGGTCTTGATCCACACCTGCAGGCACATCGGCTCGGCCTCCAGGATGGCCATGGATTTCTCGATGAAGCCCGGCCGCAGGAACTCCCAATCGTCCTCCATGTGGAAGACATAGGGGGTGTCGACGTGGCTGTAGGCGAGATCGACGGCCCGGATCTGCCCCCTGCGGCCGCCCGTGTTGATCCAGGTGATCGGCCGGTTCCTGAACAGCGCCTTCACCGAGCCGTCTGGGTCCTGAGCGCCGTCCTCGACCACGATCATCCGCGTCTCGGGATGGGTGTTGTTGGCGAAGAAGCTGGCGAGCGCCTGGGTCAACAGGTCGTGGCGCGCGCAACTGGTCACCACGGCGGTGACGCGGCGGTCGTCCGGGGCGAACTCGGGCGCGGCCATCAGGTCGACCAGGCGCGCCTTCAAGACCTGGGCCCGTTCGGCGAAGACGTCCCGGTCGTCCTCGCGGCGCAGCCATTCGCCCTTGGTCTCGGGATAGGTCGCCCAGTGCCACCGCAGGTGCTTCCGGAGCTGCTTGTAGCTCTGGAACACCTCGTCGTACTCGGCCTGCAGGGCCGCCAGCCGCGCCTTGAGCTTGGCGACCTTGGAGCGCTCGTGCTCCAGCCGGTCGGCGGCGGAGGGGCCGGGCGAGGTGGGCGCGGGGGCCGGCTCCGTCCGTTCGCGCCCGCGCGTCCATTTCAGGGCCTTGCCGATCATGCCGCCTTCATGCCGATGCCCGCGCCCGCCGCCCAGTGGCGCGCGGCCCCATTGGCCCCAAATCGCCGCTCGAAGACAAGCTGTCGCGGTTGGCCGGGATCAGGCCGCGGCCAGGGCCCGAAGATGCGCATGGAAGGCGCCGGTGATCCGGCCCACCGCCGGGTTCTTGGCCGCCAGGGGCCCGCTCTCGTCTTCCGGATGCACCAGCATGGTGGCGTTTGCTTCGAACACCAGCACCTGTCCGTCTTGCAGGACCGAAAAGTCCAGGCCGCAGTAGTCGAGGTCCAGCCGTTCGCCGATGCGGGTGATGGCCGCCCAGGCCCGGGGACCCAGTGCGGCGAGCGGATCGTCGAGGAACCTCAGCTCTTCGGCCTGGCGGGCCGGATCCTCGCCGGCGCCCGAGGCGTCGTAGTGCACCATCCAGTGGTCCGAGCCGGCCCAGTGGTAGGGATAGGGCCGCCGGTCCACGAAGATCACCCGGCCCTTGCGATAGAGCCCGTCAGGCGAGCGGTAGTCGCGGTAGGCGGTGACGTAGAGGTCCTCCTGGCCCAGGGCTGCGGCGGCCGCTTCCAGCGCGGGCCAGGTCAGGGCCCGCTCCAGCCCCTTGCCGCCGTGCGATCCGGTGGGCCGCACCAAGAGCGGCGGCCGAAAGCCCGCCTCGGCGACCGCGCGCCTCAGACCCCGCCGTTCCAGCTGGCCGCGCGGGATCCGCGCCGTCTGGGGGACCACCACGTCCTCCAGCCCGGCCAGCAGCACCGGCGTCTGGCTGCGCGATGTGCGCGCGATCTTGGCCGGATGGTTCAGCACCGGCCGTCCGCAACGCTCCAGGAGCCGGCGCACCGTCCCCGCCGAGGGCCCGGCCAGGTCCGGATCGCCGATGGCGTTGAACACCCGGTCGTAGGGCGGCAGGGCCGCGAACTGGGTCTCGCGGGCGTGCTCCATGTACCAGATCAGCCGCGTGTAGCGATCCGCCGGCAGGAGGTAGCGACAGGGGATGTTGCCGGCCGAACGGGTGGACAGGACCAGCACCGTCATCTGGCTGTGCGGCGCCGGCTCCACGAACAGGCTCTGGCGCGAATAGGCCTCGTCCAGCAGGGCGGCGGCCGCCGCCGTCTCGCCGCGGCGTTCGAGGATCTCGGCCAGGGTCTGGCTGGCCACCACGTTGCCGGCTTCGCAGCGCAGGGCCAGGCGGCTGTGGTGCTCGGCCCCATCGTCGATGCCGACGCCGAGATAGAGGGCGCCGAGGCCCGCGTGGGCGGCGGCCATCCGCGGTCCGGTCGCCAGGGCCCGCTTGAAACAGCGCTCGGCGTCGGCGGCCCGGCCGAGTTCGGCATAGGCGTGGGCGAGGTCGAGCTGGGCCTTGGGGTCCTCGCCGCGGATCACGGCGGTCAGCTCCAGCGCGGTCAGGGCGGGGTCGGCGGCCTGCAGCGCCTGGACGGCCGCGGCGCGGACCATCTCGGCCGGCTGCAGGCCGGGAGCGGCCGCCAGGGCCAGCTCGGCGCAGGCCAGCGCCTCGGCCGCCCGCCCGGCCGACAGCAGCTCCTGGGCCTGGAGGGCCCGTTCGGCCGGCGAGGGCGCGGCGGGGTCGGGCGTGAAGCTGTGCAGACGCTGAGGCACTCGGGCGTTCGTCCACCGCCCCTGGGCATGGCGGATCCGCACCCGGGCAGAGCACGGACGCTAAGGACATTTGGCTTACGAGGCGTTTACGCTGCCGGAGGGTCAGGCGGCCGGCTGAATTTCCGCGCGGACCGCCGCGCCGTCCATGGCGAACACGAACCGGCCCGCCACCGCGCCGTCGCCCAGCATCACCCGCACTTCGGCCGCGACGCCGCCCTCGGCCAGGGCCTCGCCCAACCGGCGGGCCGACCATTCGGCCTGAGCCCGGCTTTCGAACAGCCAAGGCTCGGTCATGCCCCGTTGCACCCGCCACGCACCTTCTGTAGGCGCCACTACGATCACTTCGGCCATCATCGCCTCCGTCGCCCTTCGACCGCGGGACCTCGATGCCAGATTCGCATGACAGCTCTGTGGAGGCGCACGATGGGCCCGTGGATGGTTTCGTCACCCGCTTCGCGCCCTCGCCGTCGGGCCTCCTGCACCGGGGGCACGCCTTTTCGGCTCTGACCGCCCACGAAGCGGCCCGGGTGGCCGGCGGGCGGTTCCTGCTGCGCATCGAGGACATCGACGCCGAGCGCTGCCGGCCCGAGTTCGAGGCGGCGATCCTGGAGGACCTGGCCTGGCTGGACCTTCGGTGGGAGCGCCCGGTCCGGCGCCAGTCCGACCACCTGGACGACTACCAGGCGGCGCTGCGGCGGCTGCGGGACATGGGGCTGGTCTACCGCTGCTTCCGCACACGCAAGGAGGTGCTGGCGGAGATCGCCCGCGCGCCCCACGGGCCCGAGTCGGCGCCTTTCCGGGGTGAACCTCTGCCCCCGGCCGAGGAGGCGGCGCGGTTGGAGGGCGGCGAGCCCTACGCCTGGCGGCTGTCGCTGGACGCCGCGCGGGCGCGCCTGGGGCGGGCCTACGAGCTGATGGCCTTCCTGCAGATCCCTCCGCAGGGCGAGGACGTCGACTTCGAAATCGTCCCGGCCGAGCCCGAGGCGGCCGGCGACGTGGTGCTGGCTCGCAAGGGCATCGGCGTGGCCTATCACCTGGCGGTGGTGGTCGACGACGCGCTCCAGGGCGTAACCCAGGTGATCCGGGGCCGGGATCTCTTCGAGGCGACCCACATCCAGGTGCTGCTGCAGAAGCTGCTGGGCCTGCCGACGCCGAGCTACCGGCACCACCCCCTGCTGCTCAGACCCGACGGCAAGCGCTACGCCAAGCGCGACACGGCCGAGACGCTGCGGGCCATCCGCGAATCCGGCGTCACGGCCGCCGAGCTGCGCCGGGAACTGGGGTTTTCCTGATCCCCAGGCTCTGCCAAACCGGGCCATGAGCAGCACCGCCCCCCGCGGCCCGGCGATCGCCGCCCTGGTCCTGGGCGCCATGGCCATCGGCTTCTCGCCGATCTTCGTGCGCCTGACCGGCACGGGCCCGGCGGCGGCGGGGTTCTGGCGGCTGGGCCTGGCGCTGCCGGCCCTGGCCGTCCTGACCCTGGCCAACCGCAGCCCCGGTGGGAGCCATGGCCCCAAGGTCACGACCGTGCTGGCCGGCCTGTTCTTCGCGCTGGACCTCGGCTTCTGGCACTACGGGGTGAAGTTCACCACCGTCGCCAACGCCACCATCCTGGCCAACCTCTCGCCGGTGGTGGTGACCGCGGGGGCCTGGCTGATGCTGGGCGAGCGGCCGCGGAAGACCTTCCTGGCCGGCCTGGCCCTGGCGCTGGCGGGGATCTGGGCGATCGCGGCGGCGCACGGCGGCGGCAAGGGATTGAACCCGTCCCTCGGGGACGGACTCTCGATGACCACCGCCGTCTGGTATGCGGGCTATATGCTCTGTGTGCGCTGGGTGCGCACCAGCCAGCCGGCCTCGGAGGTGATGCTTTGGTCCAGCGCGGTGGGCGCGCCCCTGCTGCTGGCGGCCGCGCTGTTGCTCCGTGAGCGGATCTTCCCCGTCACGGCCGGCGGCTGGGGCGCCTGCGTCGGCCTGGGCGCCGTGCACGTGGTCGGCCAGGGCTGCATCGCCTGGGCCCTGGGACGGTTGCCGGCGGCCACCGCCTCGGTGGTGATCCTGGTCCAGCCGGTGCTGGCCGCGCTGTTGGGTTGGATCATCTTCGCCGAGGCCATGGGGCCCTTGCAGATGCTGGGCGGGGCGGTCGCCCTGGCCGGCGTGGTGATCGCCCAGCTGGCCGCCGCGAGGGCGCCCGATCAGGTTCCCGCCTAGGCCGTCAGGACCCCTGTCGCGGCCCGGCGCGATGCCCTATCTAGCGGGGCATGGCCCAGACCCCCGTCACCGTGCTGACCGGCTACCTCGGCGCCGGCAAGACCACCCTCCTGAACCGCATCCTCTCGGAGGATCACGGCAAGCGCTACGCCGTGATCGTCAACGAGTTCGGCGAGATCGGCATCGACAACGACCTGATCGTCGGCTCTGACGAAGAGGTCTACGAAATGAACAACGGCTGCGTCTGCTGCACCGTGCGCGGCGACCTGATTCGGGTTTTGACGGGGCTGATGAAGCGCCAGGGTTCGGGCAAGGGCTTCGACGCCATCGTCATCGAGACCACGGGCCTGGCCGATCCGGCTCCGGTCGCCCAGACCTTCTTCATGGACGACGAGGTTCGCGCCAAGACCAAGCTCGATTCGGTCACCACCGTGGTCGACGCCCGCCACGTGCTGCTGCGGCTGGAGGATTCCAAGGAGGCGCGCGAGCAGATCGCCTTCGCCGACCAGATCGTGCTGAACAAGACCGACCTCGTCAGCGAGATTGAGCTGCTCCAGGTCGAGGGCGTGCTACGCCGGCTGAATCCCCTGGCGCCGATTCACCGCGCGGTGCGCTCGGACGTGCCGCTGGAGACGGTGCTGGGCCGCGGCAGCTTCGACCTGGACCGCATCCTGGAGCTGGAGCCCGAGTTCCTGAATCCGGCGCACGGCGAGCCTGGCCACGTGCACGACGAGGACAGCGAGCACGACCACGATCATGATCACGGCCACGATCACGGCCATGACGAGGGCCATCGCCACGCCCATGTGCTGGACGACATCAAGGGGATCTCGCTGAGGCTGGATCGGCCGATGGACGGCGACAAGGTCAGCCGCTGGCTGAACGAGACGCTGCAGAGCCAAGGGCCCGACATCCTGAGGGCCAAGGGCATCCTGGACGTGAAGGGCGAGGAGCGCCGGCTGGTGTTCCAGGCCGTGCACATGCTGCTGGAGGGCGATTGGCAGCGGCCCTGGCGGGATGACGAGGCCCGCTACAGCCGCATGGTGTTCATCGGCCGCAACCTCGACGAGACGGCGCTGCGCCGCGGCTTCGAGGCCTGCGCAGCCTAGAGCGGACCTCCGGGAGGGGATCGGAAATGCGGGACAAGACCGCGCTGGTGGTCGGCGCATCGCGGGGCATCGGCCTGGGGCTCACCAAGGAGCTGGCCGGCCGCGGCTGGACCGTGATCGCGACGCGGCGCTCGGCGTCCAGCGACAAGGGCCTGGAGGCCTTCGCCGACGAGAGCGCGGGCAAGGTCCGCATGGAGAGCGTCGATCTGGAGGATCCCGCCTCCGTCGACGCCCTGGCCGAGCGGCTGAAGGGCCAGCCGCTGGACCTGGTGTTCGTCAACGCCGGCATCTCGGGCTCGCACTCGCCGGCGGCCAGGACCACCCGCGAGGAGGTCGCCCAGGTGTTCATGACCAATTCGGTCGGGCCCGTGCACGTGGCCGAGAGCTTCAAGGACCAGGTCAAGGACGGCGGCGTCATCGCCGTGATGACCTCCGGCCTGGGGAGCGTGGCCTCGGACTTCTTCTTCGGCTCGGGCGCCAATCTCTATTCGGCCTCCAAGGCGGCGCTGAACAAGCTGACGCGGGGCTTCGCCGCAGCGCTGGGTGATCGCAAGATCACCGTCCTTTGCATGAGCCCGGGATTCGTGCGGACCGACATGGGCGGCCCCAACGCCTGGATCAGCGTCGAGGAAAGCGCCAAGGGCGTCATCGATGTGGTGGAGGCCAAGGCCGGCACCGGCCAGCACGGCTTCTACGGCCACGACGGCGCGACCATCCCCTGGTAGGCGACGCGCCCTGTCGATCCTGAGATGGGCATGAAATAGTCAAGTTCAAGAATTGGCAGGCGGACGGTCTTGCCTCAAACGTCCGGCCCTTCGCCGTCCTGTTCCGACTTCGCCCGCGCCCGTGACGGCGCGCGGCTGGCGTCTTCCCGTCCCCGCGCCACCGCCGGGGCGGCTTGTCGCGTCGCGTCCATCATCAACAGCCACGGAGCCGAGCTTGAAACCTCGCCACTGCCTCGCCGTCTTCGCCGTCGTTCCGGTCCTGATCTTCTCGCTCTTGCCCCTGGGGCCGATGACGCCGGACTTCGACCGGCCGGCCCTGGCCACGAGCTGGATCGCCTAGCCAAGCCCAAGGCCTGAAAACGAAGAACGCCGGAGACGGCTCTCCGGCGTTCTTTTTCGTTTGGGGCCGGGACAGTCGCCCGGCCCGTCAGCCGCGCACGATCAGGTGGCGCTGGCGTTGCCTTCGGTGATCAGCGAGACCTTGTAGAAACCGTCGGCCTGCAGCTGGTTCACCACCGCCATGAAGTCGCCGTAGCGCACGGTGCGGTTGGCGCGGATCAGGATCGACTGGTTGCGCGCGTCCGGCCCGAGGTTGGTCAGCAGGCCGCCCGCCAGCTGGCCCAGCGAGGTCGGTTGCTGTCCGCGGTCGGGATTGACGATGATCATCTGCCCGCCGTCGAGCAGCGAGATGAAGGTCGGCGGCTTGGGGTGGACGCCCGGCGGGGGCGGCGTCGCGGGCGGCAGGTCCACCTTGATCGCCAGGGTCGCGACCGGGATCGCCACCATGAACACGATCAGGAGCACCAGCATGATGTCCACGAACGGCGTGACGTTGATGTCGTTGTTCTGTCCAAGGTCGTACTTGGACTTCGGGCCGCCGGATATCTTTGCCGCCATTCAGTTCGTCCTCGCCTCCGGCCGCGGGTAAGCTGGCCGCGATTGTGGTTCGCGACGGACTTATCCCGGCAAAGTCTCGGATGTAAAGCCGCAGAATGCCGCCAGGCATGCGGCGCTGGCGCCGCAGTTCGCGCCCCGCGGGAATCCCGTCCGCCGGCTAGCCCCGTTCCGGCGCGCGGGCTAAAGCCGGGGCCATGCCCTTCGCCTTCGACGCCTATGTCACCGACGCCCGATTCGACCGTTCGGGCGCGCTCATGTTCGCCCTGGGCGACGGAACGGTGCGATGGGAGGACGGATCGCAGGTTCAGGCCCACGAGGGCGCGATCCTCTGCGCGGCCGCCCACCCCTCGGGCCAGGGGCTGATCACCGGCGGCGACGACGGGCGGCTGGCGTGGTCGCGGAAGGGCGGGAGCGAGGTCCTGGCCGAGGCCAAGGGCCGCTGGATCGACGTGGTCGCCTCCAGCCGCGCCTCGGGCCTGTTCGCCTTCGCCGCGGGCCGCGAGGTCGTGGTGCGGGATTCCAACAACGCCAAGATGGCCAACAGCCTGATGCACGAGCGCACCGTGGCTGGGCTCGACTTCGATCCCAAGGGCCGCCGGATCGCGGCCGCCACCTACGGCGGGGCGGCGCTCTGGTACGCCGGCATCGCCGAGCAAAAGCCGCAGATGCTGAAGTGGGCCGGCAGCCACGTGCTGGTGGCCTTCAGCCCGGACGGCCGCTTCCTGATATCGGCCATGCAGGAGAACGAGCTGCACGGCTGGAAACTGGCGGACGGCGCCAACATGCGCATGGGCGGCTATCCGTCCAAGGTGAAGTCGCTGACCTTCCTGGACAGGGGCCGGTTGATGGCGACCGCCGGCGCGGCCGGCGCGGTGATCTGGCCGTTCGGCGGCGCCAGCGGACCGATGGGCAAGCAAGCGGCCGAGGTGGGCTTTCAGGAAGGGACCGTGGTCACCCGCGTGGCGGGAACTCCCGATGGGCCGCGCCTGGCGGCTGGCCTGTCGGACGGGCGGGTCTGGACCGCCGATCTCGGCGCGGGCGGGGTCCGGTTCGTCAAGGCCGAGAAGGGGGAGCCGATCAGCGCCCTGGCCCTCTCGCCCGACGGCAGCCGGATCGCCTGGGGCGACGAAGCCGGAAACGCCGGGGTCGGCGAGGCGGTGTGAGCCCTGGCGAGGCCCTGGTGCTTCTGTAGACTGGGCCGTCCCGGGGCGGTGAGAATCGATGGCCGCAAGGAAATCTCAGGTCGGCAGGCGCGGCATCCTTCCCAAGGGCGGTAGCAGCCGGCGGCCGGGCCTTTGGACTCGCATCCTGGTCGGGATTCTGATCTTCGCCCTGGTGTTCCCGCCGCTGTGGGTGGGGGTCTACCGGTTCGTTCCGCCGCCGATCACGCCCCTGATGATCATCCGCATGGCCGAGGGCCGGGGGATGGACTACCGCTGGCGTCCGCTGTCGCAGATCTCGCCGGCGCTGGTCCAGGCGGCGGTGGCCGGCGAGGACGCCCGCTTCTGCCAGCACCACGGCTTCGACTTCGCCGCCATGCGCGCGGCCATGCGCGCCAACGAGCGCCGGCCGGGCAAGGTGCGCGGCGGCTCGACCATCAGCCAGCAGACCGCCAAGAACGCCTTCCTGTGGCCGGGCCGCACCCTCGTGCGCAAGGCGGTGGAGGCGTGGTTCACCGTCCTGATCGAGCACCTGTGGGGCAAGCGGCGGATCATGGAGGTCTATCTCAACATCGTGGAGATGGGCCCGGGGATCTACGGCGCCCAGGCCGCCGCCCAGCACTACTTCCATAAGGACGCCAGCCGGCTTACGGGCCTGGAGGCCTCGCGCCTGGCGGCGATCTTCCCCAATCCCCTGAAGTGGCAGGCCGCGACCCCGGGCAAGTACGTCCAGCGCCGCTCGCGCAAGATCGGCGGGGCCATGGCCTTCGTCCGCGCCGACGGCCTGATCGCCTGCGTCGGCAAACTGAACGGCGCGCCCGCGGGGCCGCTGATCCCCAACGCCGCGCCGCCCGCGGCCGCCCGCGCCTTCGTGCAGCAACAGGCCCGCGAGGAAGAGCCGGCCGCGCCGCCCGCCGACACTCCGGCGGCGTCCGGCCTCGGCGCCGCGCCCGCCGAGCCCGATTCGCTGCTGACCTCGGACGCGCCCGCCGCCGCCGCCGCGCCGCCCCCGAGCCCGGACCAGCCGACCGATTAGGTCCTCTCTTCCGGCCCGCGGCGGCTAGGCGCCGGCGCGGACGCCTTCCAGCCGGGCCAGCAACGCCTTGGCCGCCGCCTGGTCGGGTTCGAGCTTCAGCACCGCGCGGACGACGGTTTCCGCTTCGGCCTCCTGGCCCGCGCCGATCAGCAGCTCGGCCAGCTGCAGCCTCAAGGCGGCCGGCACGCGGCGCAGCTTCGAGGCCTGACGCAACACCTCGATGGCCTCGTCGGTGCGATGCTGGTCGAGCAGTACGTTCACCAGCAAGCCATAACCCTCCACGTGCAGCGGGAAGCGGTCGACCGGCATCCGGCTCAGCCGCTCGGCGGCGTCGGGTGCGGCGCGCCGGCGGATCAGCTCTCCGATCGCGCGGAACTCCGTCAGTCCCATCGTGGGCAGATCCACGGCCGCCTCGACCTCGGCGAGCGCCTCCGCGCCGCGGCGGTGGTCGCCGCGGAAGATGGCCCGCGCCAGCGCGACCCTGAGGTCGGCCCGTTCGGGATGAAGGCCGATCCACCGCCTCAGCTCGACCTCCGCCTCGGGGCTGCGCATCAGCCGGATCAGCGCCTCGGCCAGCACCACCGCGGCCTCGACCTCGTCGGGCCTCAGCTCCAGCACCGCGCGGGCGGCCGCTTCCGCCTCGTCGAAGCGGTCGTTGAGCAGAAAGGTGCGGGCGCGCTGGAGGCCCCGCGCCGCCTCGTCGCCGCCATCCAGGTACTGGTCGAGCAGATAGGCCACGATCTTGCCGACGAAGCCGCTGGCCACGTGCAGGCGATCCTCCTCCCAGACCGTGTCGGGCGCACTGAGCGTCGCGGCCTCGTAGCTCGGGAAGTAGTCGACCAAGGGCCGCTGCATGGCGGCCGCGCCGCAGACCGCGCGCAGCACCGACTTGGAATAGGCGTTGGCGATACGGACGTCCTGGCCGCTGAAGGTGGCCGAGAGCGGCACGGGCGAGGTGGTGATCAGCACATTCACGCCCGGATTGCGGGCCCGCACCGCGTCGATGGCGGCCAGGAGGTCGGCCAGGCACTGTTCGTAGGAGAGGATCTCGAACTCCCAGCGCTGACGCGCGATCGTCATCCCCTTCAGGGTCGGCGCCTCGTGTAGATAGAGGCCGGTGTCCTTGTCGCGCCAGGCTTCGATCAGGCCGGGGGTCATCATCAGGCAGTCGGCCGAGAAGGCCGTGCTGAACACCTCATAGATGTGCTGGCGCCGCTCCAGGAACCGCTCGCGGGTCACCGGCGGGGTGGCGGCCATCTCCATGTCGAAGAAGCGCCCGTCGCTGGTCTCGAAGGCCATGGGGGCGCAGTCGGCCCAGCCCACCAGCCCGTCCCGGTCCAGGATTCCGGCGGTCCAGCTCAGGCACTGGCGGAAGGCCGGCGGGTGGAACTTGTTCATCGCCGAGTTGGCGCCGCCGTGCCACTCCTCGGGCGGCAGATACAGCTCCTGCATCGGCACCAGGCAGCCGGCGTCGACCAGGAAGCGTTCGATGTTGCGGGCGAAGCAGCTGCCGATGGTGAAGACCGTTTGCCCCGGCCGGATACGGAACGACGGCTGGATCTTCGGCCAGACATCCTGGGCGAACTCGCCCGAGATATTGGCCCAGCGCGCCACGGGGCTTCCCCGCTTGTGGCTGCGCGCTTCGTCGTAGGAGAGGACTTGCCCGCGGGTCATCGCGCCAGATGCTCCACCAGCCTAGACATGAAGGCGGCGCCGCGCTCCAGCTGGGAGACCTCGAGGTATTCGTCTGGCTGGTGCGCCTGCTCGATCGAGCCGGGGCCGCAGATCACGGTGGAATAGCCGGCCTGCTGGAACTGGCCGGCCTCGGCCGCATAGGAGACCACCCGCGCGGGCCCGTTGTCGCCGGCGAGCCGCCGCGCCAGGGCCTCGGCGCGGCCGCCCGGATCGGGGCTGAGCGGCGGGGTGCCCGAACGGGTCTCGATCCTGACCCCGGCCTCGGGGGCGCGGGCCTTGAGCTCGGCGTCCAGCCGTTCGGCCAGGTCGAACACCGGCTTCAGCACCTCCAGCGCGTCCACGCCAGGCGGGGCCCTGAGGTCGAAGGCGAAGACGCATTCACGGGCCAGGATGTTGACGGCGGTGCCGCCGTGGATCTGGCCGATGGTCAGGCTGGCCCCCTTGGGCGTGAAGGGCGAGCCAGGGTCAGCGGCGCGCTCGAGCTCTCTCGAAATCTCCGACAACAGGGCGATCAGCCTGGCCGCCTCCATGATCGCCGAGACGCCCAGGTGCGTCAGGCTGGAATGAGCCTCCTTGCCGGTGACCGTCACCCTGAAAGTGGCGATGCCCTTGTGGCCCGAGACCGTCTCCATGCTGGTGGGCTCGCCCACGATCACCACCTCGGGCTGGGGGCCATCGCGGACCAGCTCGCGGATCAGGCTGGGGGCGCCGAGGCAGCCGATCTCCTCGTCGTAGCTGAAGGCCAGCTGCACCGGCCGCTTCAGGGGTGCGGCGGCGAAGGCGGGCGCGGCGGCCAGGGCCAGGGCCAGGAAGGCCTTCATGTCCGCCGTTCCTCGGCCATAGTAGCGTTCGCCCCGCCGGGTGAGGACGAAGGGGTCCGAGCTCCAGGCCTGGCCATCCACCGGCACCACATCGGTATGGCCCGACAGCAAGACCCCGCCGTCGGCCTCGGGCCCGATGCGGGCGATCAGATTGGCCTTGGAGCCGTCGGCGTTGCCGACCCGCAGCATCTGCGCCCCGCAGGCGGCCAGTCGCCGCTCGGCGAACTCGATCAGCTCCAGGTTGGTGCGCCGGGAGGTGGTGTCGAAGGCGATCAGCCGCGCCAGGGTCTCGGCCGCGGCCTGGGTCAGACGCGCGGGATCGGTCACGGGCGAGGGAACAGCTTGGGAAAGCCCCTCCAGGCGTCGTCGTAGCCGGCCTGCAGGGCCTGGGTTTCCAGCGCGTGGCGGGTGGGGAGATATGGCCGGCGCGCCTCGAACATGAAGGCCATGGTGTCCTCGATCTTGTGCGGCTTCAGCTCCGCCGAGCTCGCCCTGCGCCAGGTCTCCAGGTCAGGACCGTGCGCGGCCATGCAGTTGTGCAGGCTCAGGCCGCCCGGCGCAAACCCCTCGGCCTTGGCGTCATAGGCCCCGGCGATCAGCCCCATCAGTTCGTTCATGACGTTGCGGTGGAACCAGGGCGGCCGGAAGGTGTGCTCGGCCACCTGCCAGCGGGGCGGGAAGATCACGAAGTCGGCGTTGGCCACGCCGGGGGTGTCCGACGGCGAGGTCAGGACGGTGAAGATCGACGGATCGGGGTGGTCGAAGCTGACCGAGTTGATCGTGTTGAATCGCCTGAGGTCGTACTTGTAGGGCGCGTAGTCGCCGTGCCAGGCGACGACGTCGAGCGGGGAGTGGTCCAGCGTCGCGGCCCACAGGCGGCCCTGGAACTTCTGCACCAGCTGGGTCGGACGATCGACGTCCTCGAAGGCCGCGGCGGGCGTCAGGAAGTCGCGCGGATTGGCCAGGCCGTTGGAGCCGATCGGCCCCAGCTCGGGCAGGCGCAGGAGGGCGCCGTAGTTCTCGCAGACATAGCCGCGGGCTTGGCCGTCGGGCACCTCGACGCGGAAGCGGATCCCCCGCGGGATCACCGCGATCTCCAAGGGCTCCAGCACGAGCACGCCCATCTCGGTGACCAGCCTCAGGCGGCCTTCCTGGGGGACGAACAGCAGCTCGCCGTCGGCGTCGAAGAACGCCCGGTCGGTCATCGAGCGGTTGGCCAGATAGAGGTGGGCGGCCAGGCCCGCGCCCTCGGCCGGGGAGCCCGAGCCGGCGATGGTGACGAGGCCTTCGACAAAGTCCTGCGGTCCGCCAGGCATGGGCGGCGGGTCCCAGCGCAGCCGGTTGGGGGTGGGATCGGCCTCCTCGAAAGGTCCGGTGCGGACCAGGCCGCGATCGATCTGTTCGAATGGCGGATGGTCGGCCGAAGGCCGGATCCGATAGAGCCAGGCGCGGCGGTTCTCACTCCGGGGCGCGGTGAAGGCCGTGCCCGAGACGCCCTCCGCATAAAGCCCCAGCGGCGGCCGCTGGGGTGCGTTCTGGCCGACCGGCAAGGCGCCTGGAACGGCTTCGCTCGCGAACTCGTTGCCGAAGCCCGAGAGGTACGCGGGCTCCGACCGTCGGGTTTCGGCGCTAGCCGAGGGGATCATGCTGTCAGGCATCCGCAACTCCCGCCTCATTATGGACCGTCGCCCCGATGCGGGGCTATAGGGCGATGATTTCACCCCATACCGCGCCGCAGCAACAAAAGCGTTGCCGACAATGGCGCGATATGGGGCATGATTGACCATAGCTGGCCGGTTTTCCCGCAATATAGCAGTTGATCTGCCTCGACCTTCGTCCGATCAAGGAGGTCCGCCACGGGTGGAAGACGCGATGAAGAACACGGTCTCGCTCAGCCTGCACATTCCCGAGCCGGCCTGGCGTCCGGGCGATCCGGTCGATTTCCGCAGGATCAAGGTCCCGCCGGCCGGCGCCTTGCCGCGTCCCGACATCCGTTGTGCGTCCGAGGACACCCAGAAACTGGCGCACGGGCTGATCCGGGTGCTGGACGACCAGGGCGAGGCGGTCGGGGACTGGGCCCCCGCGCTCGCGCCCGAGATCCTGGTGCGGGGCCTGCGCAACATGATGCTGGTGCGCGCCTTCGACGACCGGATGTACCGCCAGCAGCGGCAGGGCAAGACCTCGTTCTACGTGAAGTGCAGCGGCGAGGAGGCCGTCGCGGTGGCCCAGACCATGGCGCTGGACGACGGCGACATGTGCTTCCCCACCTATCGCCAGCAAGGCGCGCTCATCACCCGCGGCTATCCGATCGTGGAGATGATGAACCAGATCTACTCCAACGCCGCCGACCCCATGCTGGGGCGCCAGCTGCCGGTGATGTACTCGTCCAAGGCGCGGGGCTTCTTCACCATCTCGGGCAACCTGGGCACCCAGTTCAGCCAGGCGGTCGGCTGGGCCATGGCCTCGGCTTACAAGGGCGACTCCCGCATCGCCTACACCTACATCGGCGACGGTTCGACGGCGGAGGGCGACTTCCACCAGGGCTTGCTGTTCGCCTCGGTCTACCGGGCCCCGGTGCTGCTCAACATCGTCAACAACCAGTGGGCCATCTCGGCCTTCCACGGCATCGCCGGCGACGAGCACGCCACCTTCGCCTCGCGGGGCCTGGGCTACGGGCTGCCTTCCCTCAGGGTCGACGGCAACGACTTCCTGGCGGTTCACGCCACCGCCGCCTGGGCGGCCGAGCGGGCCCGGGCCAACCTGGGCGCCACCCTGATCGAGCTCTTCACCTATCGGGCCTCGGCCCACTCCACCAGCGACGACCCCACCCGCTATCGCTCGGCCGAGGAGGGCGAACACTGGCCGCTGGGCGATCCGATCGAACGGCTGAAGCAGCACCTGGCCCGTATCGGCGCCCTGTCGCCGGACGACGCGGCCGCGCTGCACGCCGAGGTGGTGGAAGAGGTGCGCAAGGCCGGCCGCGAGGCCGAGAAGGTCGGCGTCTTCGGCGCCTCGCGCCCGCCGCTGCAGGGCATGTTCCAGGACGTCTACAAGGACCAGCCCTGGCATCTGGCCCGCCAGGAGGCCGAGGTGCTGGCCGACGCCGCCCGGAACGGGAACGCATGAGCATGGCGGTCATGAACATGATCCAGGCCATCAATTCGGCTCTCGACGTCATGCTGGGCCTGGACGAGGACGTGCTGATCTTCGGCCAGGACGTCGGCTATTTCGGCGGGGTGTTCCGCGCCACCGAGGGGCTGCAGAAGAAGTACGGCCGCACCCGCTGCTTCGATACCCCGATCGCCGAGGGCGGCATCGTCGCCTCGGCGGTGGGCATGGGCGCCTATGGCCTCAGGCCCGTGATCGAGATCCAGTTCGCCGACTACATCTACCCCGGCTACGACCAGTTGGTGTCGGAGGCCGCGCGCCTGCGCTACCGCTCGGCCGGCGATTTCACCGCCCCGATCACGCTCAGAACCCCCTATGGCGGCGGCATCTTCGGCGGCCAGACCCACAGCCAGAGCCCCGAGGCCCTGTTCACCCACGTCGCCGGCCTGAAGACGGTGGTCCCGTCCAACCCCTACGACGCCAAGGGCCTGCTGATCTCGGCGATCGAGGACGACGATCCGGTGATCTTCTTCGAGCCCAAGCGACTCTACAACGGCCCCTTCGAAGGCTATCCCGACCGGCCGGTGCAGCCCTGGGCCGGGCATCCCCGCAGCGAGACGCCCGAGGGTCATTACCGCGTGCCGCTGGGCAAGGCCGAGATCGTGCGCGAGGGCGCCGACCTCACCGTGCTGGCCTATGGCTCGATGGTGCACGTGGCCCTGGCGGGGGCGAGGGAGGCGGGCGCCGACGCGGAGGAGATCGACCTGCGGACCCTGCTGCCGGTGGACATCGAGACCATCGCCGCCTCGGTGAACAAGACAGGCCGGTGCGTGATCGTGCACGAGGCGACCCGCACCTCCGGCTATGGCGCGGAGCTGTCGGCCCTGGTGCAGGAAAACTGCTTCTACCGGCTCGAGGCGCCGATCGAGCGGGTCACCGGCTGGGACACCCCCTATCCGCACGCCTTCGAGTGGGAATACTTCCCCGGACCGCGCCGCGTGGCCAAGGCCATGCGCAAGGTGATGGAGGGCTGAGCGTGGGACGCTACACCTTCAAGCTGCCCGATGTAGGCGAAGGCACCGCCGAGGCCGAGGTGGTGGCCTGGCACGCCGCCGTCGGCGACATGGTGGACGAGGATGCGCCTCTGGTCGACGTGATGACCGACAAGGCGACGGTCGAGATCACCTCGCCGGTGCGCGGCAAGGTGCTGTCGCTGGGCGCCCAGCCGGGCGAGATGGCCGTCGTCGGCGCCCCCCTGGTCGAGCTGGAGACCCTGGACGAGGAAGCCGAGGAGTTCGCCGAGAAGGTCGCCGAGGCCACGCCTGAGCCGGCCGCGCCGGTCGCCGATGCCGCGCCCGAGCCTATGCCGGAACCGCCCCGGTCGCCGGGTGCCCAGGCGGCGCCGGCGGTGCGCAGCCGCGCCGAGGCGCTGGGCATCGACCTGGCTGGCGTCCGGGGCACCGGGCCCCGAGGCCGCATCACCCACGAGGACCTCGACGCCATCCTGACCGGCGGCGGCTCGGCTCGCGCCAAGGCGCCGTTTGCCGCCCCGCGCGCGGACGAACAGGTCAAGGTGATCGGCCTTCGCCGGCGGATCGCCGAGAAGATGGCCGAGGCCAAGCGGCGCATCCCCCACTTCGGCTATGTCGAGGAGGTCGACGTCACCGAGCTGGAGGAGCTGCGCCGGCATCTGAACCAGGCCCATCCGGACCGCCCGCGCCTGACCCTGCTGCCCTTCCTGATGCGGGCGGTGGCCAAGGCCGTGGCCGACTTCCCCCAGATCAACGCCCGCTACGACGACGAGGCCGGGGTGGTGACGCGCTCGGGGGCCGTGCACATCGGCATCGCGGTGCAGACCGACGCCGGTCTGATGGTCCCGGTGGTGCGAAACGCCGAGGCGCGGGATCTCTGGGAGAACGCGGCCGAACTGGTCCGGCTGGCCCACGCCGCGCGGGAGGGGACGGCGACGCGGGAGGAGCTTTCAGGGTCGAGCATCACCATCACCAGCCTGGGCCCGTTGGGCGGGGTCTCGCACTTTCCGGTGATGAACCACCCCGAGGTCGCCATCCTGGGCCCCAACCGCATCATCGAGCGTCCGGTGGTGCGGCAGGGCCAGATCGTGGCGCGCCGGATGATGAACGTCTCCTCGGCCTTCGATCACCGCGTGGTGGACGGCCAGGAGGCGGCCGAGTTCATCCAGCGCATCAAGGCGCTGCTCGAGCATCCAGCGGCGCTGTTCGTGGATTAGGCTGCCGGCGTATCGGCCACGGCGGCGCTCTTGGCCGCCATCGGGGCCCGCGTCCGGAAGGCCAGGTGCTTGGAGCCCAGGAAATTCACCACCATGCCGCCCCCAGCGCCCAGCGCCAGCGGAAGCATGATCAGCGGCCACTGCTTCAGGCCCGGGAGCAGGTAGAGGCCGAGGCCGTAGATGACGAGGTTGGTGGCCCAGCCCACGCACTGGACCCCGAGGTAGAGCGCCGCCGATCGCGTCTTCGAGGTCTGGCGTCCGGACTTGAAGGTCCACAGACGATTGATCACCCAGGTCACGGCGCAGGCGATCAGAAACGACGGGATCCGGCCGGTGTAGTAGCCGAGGCCGAGGCGCAGGAAGACCTGGAGGCCGCCCGTGTCCATCACGAATCCCAGGCCGCCCACGACCACGAAGCGGATGAACTCCGGATCGAGACGCTTCAGCAGCCTCGACTTCATCTCGCGCATCACCGGCTGGAGCCGCCCCCAGGCGACGTCGAGGTTGTCGAATCCGGCCTTGGTCTTCAGCCGCGCCCAGGCCGCGTGGGGCACGAGCGCCATGGCCAGCAGCAGGGTCTCGGCCGGGACCAGCCAGATCACCCGGGCCTGATAACGGGCGAAGGGCCCGGCGATCATGCCGCAGATGCCAGCGTTCAGGACCACGGCGGTGGCGATGAACAGGCAGGCCGCCGTGGCCCGGCTCATCGGCTCGTCCCAACGGAAGCTCCTACGGCGGATCGCGCCCAGCAGGGTCGAACGCTGACAGAGGGCCGCGATCAGGCCCAGGATCGAGATCACCACGATCGGGGTGTCGACCGCTTCCAGCTCGGAGATGCGCACCTTGGGCTCGCACAGCTCGCCCCATTTCCCGCAGGGGCCGACCGCGCGCATCAGGTCCACCAGGTTGGTCTTGCCCCAGTACTTGTGGAGCATGAAGGCCATCGGCCGGCGCAGGGGATCGTCGACGTAGAACTCGGTGAGCTGCTGGCCCCAGTCCTTCAGCGAGGCGATGGTCTGGGCGACGGGATGGTGGAAGAAGGTGGCGACGACGAATTCCGTCTCCTGCTGCTCCATCGCCACCCGGTCCTCGTAGTTCATGCGGTTGAACACGCCGGTCGCCGGCTGCGAGGACCACAGGATCTGGTCGGAGTTCTTCAGGGGCAGATTGCGGAAGGGGCAGATCACCCATGGCGCGCCCTTGGCGCAGGACTCGCGCAGATAGGTGCGGCCCGGACCGTCGGAGATCACCAGGGCCATCATGAAGGGCGGCCGGCGCAGGTGGTCGCCGGTGTGCAGATAGATGGCCTCGGCATAGACGAAGAGGGCGACCACGGCCGAGACGACCCCGATCCCGGCGATCTGGACGTAGCCCCTGATCGCGCTCTTGGGCGCCTTCATCAGCCGCGCCATCGCCACGCCCACCACCACCATGGCGATCAGCAGCAGCGGGTGCGAGCCATGGAAGGCCAGGGTCGCGCCGACGATGACGCAGACCGCCGGCTTCTCCCAGCGGGTCAGTTCGGTCCGGTAGAACAACAGCAGCGCCGCGCCGATCACCAGCACGGCGGCGAAGATGTCGGGCATGGCGAAGCTGGCCACCCAGGGCAGGCTGGTGCCGAGCGAAAGGGCGGCCATCAGGGCGTAGTAGGTCCAGCCCGGCGCCTCGGCGGCCATGGAGCGCCACAAGAGGAAGATCATCCAGGCGCAGGCCAGGGCCTGGACCGAGGCCAGTAGCCAGAGCGTGCCGCGGTGGGCCAGGGTATAGAGGAAGATGCCGTAGTAGGGCGAACGGGCCCCGACGTTGGAGTGGTCGAAGTGCTTGTGCCACTTCAAGAGCTCGGCGGCCTGCTTCTGCTCGGCGGTGACCGGAACCGGCTCCTTCTCGTTCAGGAAGGTCCGCCGCAGCGCCTGATAGAAGCGCGCGCCGTGGATCATGTAGTCGCGCGTGTCGGTGAACACGTTCGGGCGGCCGACGGCGGCCACGAAGGTCATGATGATCAGCGCGCCGAATAGCGCGGGAACCAGACTCGGAAGGCGGCGGATCATCGCGCGGGCTTAGCGTCTGATCGTGAACACGGAGGCAAGAAAGCCGGAGGCGGCCAGCTGCACGGCGACGGCGATCGCGGTCAGCGACGGCGCCAGCACCCGCAGCACGCCGTAGAACTCGATCGGCCCGAAGCCGATCGAGGCCCAGCGACCGAACGACCAGACCGCGCCCGCGACGCCCCCGATCAGCACCACCAGCGCCACCCGCAGGATGGCCTCCAGGGTCAGGCCCAGAAGGAACGGCTGCAGCTGCCTGGGCGGCGGCAGGATGCCCTCGAACATGGCGTAGCGGCGCGCCAGGGCGCCGAACATCAAGAGCTGGACGCCGATCAGCACCGCAAAGCACGAGGCGATCAGGCTGTGGATGTCGAGCGCCAGGTCGGGCGTCAGCCGCACCTCGCCGCGCCAGAGCAGCGCCACTCCGGCCGCGCCTAGCGTCACCAGCACCAGTCCCGGATAGATGAACAGGAACTTCGGGCTGTGCAGCAACAGGAAGCGCAGGTGGCGCCAACCGTCGCGCCAGGTCTTCAGATGCGGCGCGCGCGTGCGGCCGTCGGGCCTGAGGGTTGTCGGGGTCTCGGCGATGTCCAGGCCGTTCAGCGCCGCCTTGACCACCATCTCGCTGGCGAACTCCATGCCAGGGCTCTTCAGGCCCAGCGCCAGCATCGCCTGGCGCGAGAAACCCCTCAGGCCGCAGTGGAAGTCGCCGATGCGGATCTTGAAGAACAGCCGGCCCAGGAACGACAGCACCGGATTGCCAAGATAGCGGTGCAGGAAGGGCATGGCGCCCTTGGCGATGCCGCCCTTGAAGCGGTTGCCCATGACCAGCTGCGCGCCCGAGCGCAGGCGCTCCAGCATCGAATCCAGGTTCTCGAAATCGTAGGAATCGTCCGCGTCGCCGATGATGACGAAGCGGCCGCGGGCGGCCTCGATGCCGCCCATCAGGGCCGCGCCATAGCCGCGGTCCAGAACCCCGACCACGCGTGCGCCGGCCGCCTCGGCCAGGGCCTGGGAGCCGTCGGTCGAGCCGTTGTCGGCGATCAGCACCTCGCCCTTGACGCCCGAGCGCTTGAGGAAGCCCATCGCCTTCCCGACGCAGGTCGCCACCGTCTCGGCCTCGTTGAGGCACGGCATCAGGATAGTGAGCTCGAGCGCGGGCGCACGGGCGCGGGCGCGCGCCGCCGTCACAGGGGTTTGTTCGCGCACAGACATGCCCATCGCCCGTCGAAGTAACGCACGGATCAAACATCCGTGAATTGCGTGCTCCAGAGGCGGAATTGCGACCATCCGCGGCTTTGCGCAAGGGGAAGCGGCGAAGAATCGCACCCCCTATTGCCGCTCAGCTTGCCGGCGAGGCGCCTGCGCTAGCGCGACGCCCCTCGAAGCTCCGTGAGCGTCCGTCCGGGCGCGATGTCCTCGACGTCGGTCAGAAGATGGATCAGGGCCGGTGATTCGGCGGCGCGCGCCTCGGCCAGGGCGGCGGGGAAGTCGGCCGTCCGCTCGACCCGAGCGGCCCAGCAGCCGAAGGACCGGGCGAAGGCCGCGAAATCGGGATTCTTCAGGTCGGTGCCGCTGATCCTCCCGGGATATCGCCGTTCCTGGTGGGCGCGGATGGTGCCGTAGGACGAGTTGTCGGCGACGATCGCCACGGCCTTGGCGCCGTACTGGACTGCGGTCGCCAGCTCCTGGCCGGTCATCAGGAAATCCCCGTCGCCGGCGAAACAGACCACCTCGCGGTCCGGATGAACGAGCTTGGCGGCGATGGCGGCGGGCAGGCCATAGCCCATGGCGCCGGAGGTGGGCGCAAGCTGCGTCGGCCAGGCGCGATGCCGGTAGAACCGGTGCAGCCAGGCGGCGAAGTTGCCCGCGCCATTGCAGACGATGGCGTCCGCCGGCAGCGCCTCGGCCAGATGGGCGACCACGTCGGACAGGTTCACCCGTCCGGTGACCGCGACGGACCGCCGGAAGGCCTCGTAGTCGGTGCGGCCGCCCGCGCGCCAGGCGTTCCAACCGGGGCGCGGAGCCAGCTCCACCGACGCAAGGGCCAGGGCGGCGGCGGCGGGATCGGCCGCGGCCGCCAGGGCGAAGGGCCAGACCCGGCCGAGTTCCCTGGCGTCAGGGTGGATGTGGACCAGCCTTTGGGACGTCTGCTCGGGCGTGAACAGGCCGTAGCCCTGGGTCGGATTGTCCCCAAGCCGCGCGCCCAGGGCCAGCACCAGGTCGGCGGCGCGAAGGCGCTCCACCAGCCTGGGATCGGGCGGCAGGCCAAGATCGCCGATGTAGCTCGGGCTGTCGTTGTCCAGGAGGTCCTTGCGTCGGAACGACAGCGCCGTGGGCAGCTGGCCGGCTTCCAGCCAGGCCCCGATCGCCGCGCGCGCCTCGGCCGTCCAGCCCGAGCCGCCGAGGATCGCCACCGGCCGCTCGGCCTCGCGGAGCCGCGCTCCGATGGCCGCGAGCGTCGCGGGATCCAGCACCTGGCGCACCGGTTCGACCCTGGCGGGAACGACGCCCTCGGCCGGCTCGGTCAGGAGGTCCTCGGGCAGGGCCAGCACCACCGGACCCCGCCGGCCCTCCAGCGCCACGGCGAAGGCGCGCGCGATCATCTCGCCGGTCAGCGACGGGTGCGGATTTTCGGCTGCCCACTTGGCGAAGGAACCGAATACGGCGGCGTGGTCCATCTCCTGGAAGGCCCCCCGGTCGCGATGGGCGCGCTCGACCTGGCCGATCAGCAGGATCATCGGGGTGGAGTCCTGTTCGGCGGTGTGCACGCCGACGCTGGCGTGGGTGGCCCCCGGCCCGCGGGTCACCATGCAGACCCCCGGCCGGCCGGTCAGCTTGCCATAGGCCTCGGCCATGTTGGCGGCGCCGGCCTCGTGCCGGCAGGCGATCAGGCGGATCCGGTCCCTGGCGCTCTCCAGCGCATCCAGCACCGCCAGGTAGCTTTCGCCGGGCACGCAGAAGACGTGGTCCACGCCGTTGGCGATCAGGGCCTGGACAATGACCTGGGCGGCGGTGGGCATGGCGCGTCTCTAGCATCGTTCGCCGCTGGCAGGGCGCGTAACGCCGCCTTTACCCCCAACCTGCATAACCGTCCCAAAATGAGAGCCTGATCGGAAAACCGACGGGCGGTGATGGTGGGACAATTCCAATGGCCAAGACGGTCCTCGTCGTTGACGACGATCCGACGCAAAGGCGCCTGATCCAGGGCGTGCTCGAGCGCGAGGGCTTCCTGGTGGCCGCGGCCGAGGGCGGCGAGCAGGCGCTCGACCGGCTGATCTCGGGCGGCCCCGCGGATGTGGTGCTGCTGGACCTGGTGATGCCCGGCCTGCCGGGGGTGACCACCCTGAAGGAGATGCGCACGCGCGGCTTCAACCAGCCGGTGATCGTGCTGACCGCCTCAGGCGGTATCGACACGGTGGTGCAAGCCATGCAGGCCGGCGCCCAGGACTTCCTGGTCAAGCCCGCCGCGCCCGAACGCATCGCCGTCTCGATCCGCAATGCCCTCAAGATGGGCGAGCTGACCGCCGAGGTGGACCGCCTGAAGAAGCGGGTGACCGGCCAGACCACCTTCGACGACCTGATCGGAACCTCGCCCGCCATGGACCTGGTCAAGCGCATGGGCGAGCGCGCCGCGCGCTCGTCGATCCCGATCCTGGTCACCGGCGAAAGCGGCGTCGGCAAGGAGCTGATCGCCCGCGCCCTGCACGGCTGTTCCGAGCGGGCCGGCAAGCCCTTCGTGGCGGTCAACTGCGGCGCCCTGCCCGAGAACCTGGTGGAATCGATCCTGTTCGGCCACGAGAAGGGCTCGTTCACCGGCGCCACCGACCGTCACCTCGGCAAGTTCCAGGAGGCCCACGGCGGCACCCTGTTCCTGGACGAGATCGGCGAGCTGCCGTTGGACATGCAGGTCAAGCTGCTGCGCGCCCTGCAGGAGGGCGAGGTCGACGCCGTCGGCGGCAAGCGGCCGACCAAGGTCGATGTGCGCGTGATCTCGGCCACCAACCGCGATCTGGCCCGCGCCGTGTCCAGCGGCGGCTTCCGCGAGGATCTGTTCTATCGTCTGAACGTCTTCCCCATCGAGGCGCCCTCGCTGCGCGAACGCACCCAGGACATCCCGGCGCTGGTCGAGCACTTCGTGCGCCGCTTCAACGTCGAGGAAGGCAAGGGCGTGGTCGGCGCCACCTCGGAGACGGTCCAGCTCTTGATGGCACACGACTGGCCCGGCAACGTCCGCCAGCTGGAGAACGCGGTCTATCGCGCCATCGTCCTGGCCGACGGACCCTATCTGCAGCCGCACGACTTCCCGTCGATCTCGGGCCTGAAGCCGCCGGTGGCCGAGCCGTCCGCCGCGCCGCCGACCGCCGCCTCGGGTCTGGCGCCGCCGCCCAGCGCCCAGGCCTTCATCGCCGACATGCCCAAGGAGGCGCCGGTGCGGATCCTCGACGATCGGGGCCACCTGCGCACCCTGGAGGAGATCGAGAAGGACCTGATCCAGCTGGCCATCGGCATCTATTCCGGTCACATGAGCGAGGTGGCGCGCCGCCTCGGCATCGGCCGCTCGACCCTCTATCGCAAGGTGCGCGAGCAGGGCATCGACGGGCTGGGCGAGGAGGCCGAGGCCGGCGTGGAGTCCGAAGCCGAAGCGGCCTGACGGCCAAGCCCAAGCTCCTGCGTCAGCAAAGCCCCTTCGCCTCGGGCCGGCTTGTCGTTACAGAGCGGGCCGATGAGCGAAGCCAAGGCCCTCGGCGTCAACGCCCAGTACAACGTCGCGCGGCCGGACTCCCTGCCGGTGCGCATCGCCGGCTATCAGCGGCGGCGGATGTTCGAGCGGTTCGTCAAGGCCACGGGCTTGACCGAGGTCGACACCGTCGTCGACGTCGGCGCCACCTCCGACCGCAGCTACGACCATTCCAACTATCTGGAGGCCTGGCACCCGCATAAGCACCGGGTGACCGCTGTGGGCGTCGACGACGCCTCGTTCCTGGAGACGGTCTATCCGGGGATGAGGTTCGTGCAGGCCGACGGCCGCGACCTGCCCTTCGACGACGGGGCGTTCGACTGGGCCCATTCCAGCGCCGTGCTCGAGCACGTCGGTTCGGCGCAGAAGCAGGCGAAGTTCCTGTCCGAGCTCTGGCGAGTGTCGCGCAAGGGGATCTTCGTGACCACGCCCAACCGCTGGTTCCCGGTGGAGTTCCACACCACCTTGCCCCTGGTGCACTGGCTGCCGGCAAGCGTGCACCGGCCGATCTTCCGCGCCCTGGGCCGGGCGTTCTTCGCCGAAGAGGCCAACCTCAACCTGATGTCGCCCGGGAGTCTGGCCAAGGCCGCAAGGGCAGCCGGCATCCCGAACTTCCGCGTGGAGTCGGTGTCGCTGGGCGGCTGGCCGACGAACCTGCTGCTGGTGGCGCGGAAGGCGGATCAGTAGGTGGAGATCCTTGGGTGGATCAGCCCGTCGAGAAACACCCAGAACAAGCCCAAAGCCAGCCATGCGAGAACGAGCAGCAAGACTAGGCTGAATCGACATTCAACGCATCCAGAGCATGGCTGCTGCGAGGTGGATGAAGGCCAGGAAGTGGATCGCCCGTCGGTCGTAGCGGGTGGCAAAGCGCCTGAAGTGTTTGAGCTTGTTGAAGC
>JANWHQ010000086.1 GCA_025450315.1 Caulobacteraceae bacterium | reverse complement strand
TCCTGATCATCGGCATCTGGGGCGGCCAGAACCGGGTCTACGCGGCGTTCAAGTTCTTCCTCTACACCCTGCTGGGCTCGGTGCTGATGCTGGCGGCCATCCTCTACATGTGGGGCGCCACCGGCACGACCTCGATCCCCGAGCTGATGCACCACAAGTTCCCGCTGGCCGTGCAGATCCCGCTATGGCTGGCCTTCTTCGCCTCCTTCGCGGTGAAGATGCCGATGTGGCCGGTCCACACCTGGCTGCCGGACGCCCACGTGGAAGCGCCGACCGCCGGCTCGGTGATCCTGGCGGGCATCCTGCTGAAGATGGGGGGATACGGCTTCCTGCGCTTCTCGCTGCCGATGTTCCCCCAGGCCAGCGCCTACTTCACGCCGCTGGTGTTCGCCCTGTCGATCATCGCCATCGTCTACACCTCGCTGGTGGCGTTCCGGCAGACCGACATGAAGAAGCTGATCGCCTATTCCTCGGTGGCCCACATGGGCTTCGTCACCATGGGCATCTTCTCGGGCAACCCCTACGGCGTGCAGGGCGCCATCTTCCAGATGCTGAGCCACGGGGTGATCAGTGGCGCGCTCTTCCTCTGCGTCGGCGTCGTCTATGACCGCATGCACACCCGCGAGATCGCCTTCTACGGCGGGGTGGTGAACCGCATGCCGCACTACGCGGCGGTGTTCATGCTCTTCACCCTGGGCAACGTCGGGCTGCCGGGCACCTCGGGCTTCATCGGCGAGATCCTGACCATGACCGGGGTCTACGGCGTCTCCACCTGGACGGCCCTGATCGCGGCCTCGGGCGTGATCCTGTCGGCGGTCTATGCCCTGACGCTCTATCGCAACGTCGTCTTCGGCGAGATCCGCAATCCGCAGCTGATGACCATCGGCGATCTGAACTGGCGCGAGACGGTGATCTTCGCGCCCCTGATGATCTCCACCCTGGCGCTGGGCCTCTATCCGAAACTGGTGTTCGCCATGACCAGCGCCTCGGCCGACGCGCTTTCGGCCGCCTATCGCGCGGCGATCGGAGCCTAGGAAGATGCTGGACGGCGTTCTCAGTCTGGCCGCCCCGGAGGTCCTGCTCTCCGTCGCCGCGCTGGTGCTGCTGCTGGTCGGCGCGATCGGCGGCCCCAAGGCCTCGCCGGCCGTGGCGGCGCTTTCGGGCCTGAGCCTGCTCGTGGCGGCCTATCTCGCCGCGGTCGGGCCCCATGGCGTCGCCTTCGCGGGCGCCTTTGTCGCCGACGCCGCCTCCGGCTTCAGCCGGGCGGCCATCTACACCATGAGCGCCGTGGGCGTGCTGCTGGGCGACCGCTGGCTGGCGGCGCGGGGCGACTCCAAGTTCGAGTTCTCGATCCTGGTGCTGCTGGCCGCCGTAGGCATGGGGATGATGGCCGCCTCGGGCGACCTGATCTCGCTCTACATCGGCATCGAGCTGCAGTCCCTGGCCCAGTACGTCCTGGCTGCCCTGCGCCGCAACGACGCCAAGGCCTCCGAGGCGGGCCTGAAGTACTTCGTGCTGGGGGCGCTGTCCTCGGGCATCCTGCTCTACGGCGCCTCGCTGATCTACGGCTTCGCCGGGTCGACCCACTTCACGGACATCGCCGCCGCCGTCCATGCCGGCGCCAACACCGGCGTGCTGTTCGGCCTGGTGTTTCTGCTCTGCGGCCTGGCCTTCAAGGTCTCCGCCGCGCCCTTCCACATGTGGACGCCCGACGTCTACGAGGGCGCCCCGACCCCGATCGTGGCCTTCTTCACCGCCGCGCCCAAGCTGGCCGGCATGGTGCTGATCGCCCGGGTGCTGATGAACGCCTTCCCGGGCGCGCTCGACCAATGGCGCCAGGTGGTGATCGCCATCGCGGTGATCTCCATGCTGTGGGGCGCCTTCGCGGGCCTGGCCCAGAGCAATCTGAAGCGCCTTTGGGCCTATTCCTCGATCGCCAACGTCGGCTACGCCCTCTTGGGCCTGGCGGCCGGCGGCCACGAAGGTCCGCAGTCGATGCTGGTCTTCATGGTCCTCTACATGATCGACGTGACCGGCTTCTTCGCCTGCCTGACCGCCCTGTCGCGCGACGGCAAGCCGATGGAAACCATGCAGGACGTCGCCGGCCTGATCCGCCAGCGGCCGGGCATCGCCCTGGCCATGACCGCCTTCTCGCTCTCCGCGCTCGGCCTGCCGCCGTTCTCGGGCTTCTGGGGCAAGGTCTATGTGTTCAAGGCCGCCATCGACGCCGGCCAGTGGCCATTCGCCGTCATCGGCCTGGTCTCCAGCGTGGTGGCCGCCTTCTACTACCTGCGCCTGATCAAGGTGATGTGGTTCGATCCGTCTCCCGGCGAGACCGATCCGACCCCGGCCTACGCCAAGAGCGTGGCCTATGTGGCGGCCCTGTTCTCCTTCCCGGCGGTGATGCTGGCGCTGATCGCCCTGGACCCCGCCGCGACCGCTGCCGCCGCCGCCTTCACGGGCGGCTGAGCCGGATTGGCTAGCGCCTCGGGAGCGATCCCGGCCCTCTGGTTCGACGAGCTGGACTCCACCAACGCCGAGGCGCGCCGCCGCGCCGACCTGGGCGAGACCGGTCCGCTGTGGATCGCCGCCCGCCGCCAGACCGCGGGGCGGGGCCGCCGGGGCCGGGCCTGGGAGGCCGGGCAGGGGAACCTCACCGCGACGCTCCTGACGACCATGTCGATGGGCGCGGCGGAGGCCGCCCAGCTGTCCTTCGTGGCCGCCCTTGCGGTGCGCGAGCTGGCGGTCCGCTACGCGCCCGAGGTGCTGGTCCGCCTGAAGTGGCCCAATGACCTGCTGATCGCCGGCGCCAAGGCCGCCGGCATCCTGATCGAGTCCGGCCGGCGCGCCGGCGGAGATCTCTGGCTGGCCGTCGGCGTCGGGGTAAACCTGGCCGCCGCGCCCGAAGGCCTGGCCTATCCGGCGACCTCGCTCGCCGCGCACCTGGGGCCCGGCGTCTCAAGGCCGCCCACGCCGGACGAGGCGCTGGGAATCCTTTCCGCGGGCTTCACCCGCTGGCTCGGCGTCTGGCGGCGGGACGGCTTCGAGCCCCTCAGGGCGGAATGGACCCGCCACGCCGTGGGCCTCGGCGCCCGCTGCGTCGCGCGCCTGGGCCATCGCTCGCTCGAAGGGGTGGCGCTGGAGATGGACGCCGAGGGCGCGCTCGTTCTGCGCTTGGATTCCGGCGAGCTTCAGCGCATCACCGCCGGCGACGTCTTCTTTGGGGACAATCCCGCCTGATGCTGCTGGCCATCGAACAGGGCAACACCAACACCAAGTTCGCCGTCCACGATGGCGAGGACTGGCTGGCCCAATGGCGCACGGCTACCGAAGCCGCCCGGACCGCCGACGAATATGCGGTGTGGCTGAGCCAGCTCCTGGGTCTGCAGAATCTGAAGCTGTCCGACCTCGACGCCTGCGTCGTCGCGACTGTGGTCCCCCAGTCGCTGTTCAACCTGCGCAATCTCGCGCGCCGCTACCTGAAGTGCGAGCCCTGGGTTGTGGGCGAGAACGCCGTGCTGGGTTTCGAAGTGCGCATCAGGAAGCCGTCCGAGGCCGGCGCCGACCGGCTGGTCGGCGCGGTCGGGGCCCATGTGCTCTATCCGGGCGCCCTGATCGTGGTCGGTTCGGGCACGGCCACGACCTTCGACGTGGTGGCCGAGGACGGCGGGCTCGAAGGCTGCGCCATCGCGCCGGGGATCAACCTTTCCATGGAGGCGTTGCACACGGCGGCCGCGCAGCTGCCGCGGGTGGCGATCCGCCGGCCCCGGCAGGTGATCGGCAAGGACACGGTCGAGTCCATGCAGGCAGGCGTATACTGGGGCTATGTCTCACTGATCGAGGGGCTGGTGCAGCGTATCAAGTCTGAATTCGGCCGCCCGATGACGGTGATCGGCACCGGCGGCGTCGCATCGCTGTTCCACGGCGCCACCGACGCGGTCGACATCTTCGATCCCGACGTGACCATCCGGGGCCTTCTGGAGATCTTCCGGCGCAGCACCCAGCCTCCGGCGGGCGCATGAGCGCCCCAGGCCGCGACGAGCTCGTCTTCCTGCCGCTGGGCGGGTCGAACGAGATCGGGATGAACTTCAACCTCTATGGCTTCGGGCCGCCCGAGGACCGCAAGTGGATCGTCGTCGATCTCGGCGTCACCTTCGGCGACCAGACCACGCCGGGCGTGGAGGTGATCCTGCCCGATCCCACCTTCATCGAGTCCTTCCGCGACGACATCCTGGGCATCGTGCTGACCCACGCCCACGAGGACCACATCGGCGCGGTGCCCTGGCTGTGGCCCCGCCTGAACGCGCCGGTCTACGCCACGCCCTTCACCGCCTTCCTGGTGCGCGAGAAGCTGCGCGACGCGGGCCTCCTGGACGAGGTCTCGATCACCGAGGTGCCGTTGGACGGGACCATCCGGCTGGGCCCGTTCGAACTCACCCTGATCACGCTCACCCACTCGATCCCCGAGCCGAACGGGCTGGCGATCCGCACGTCTTTGGGCACGGTCCTGCACACCGGCGATTGGAAGATCGATCCCGATCCCCTGATCGGCAAGAAGACCGACATGGCCGCCATCCGCCGCCTCGGCGACGAGGGGGTGCTGGCCATGGTCTGCGACTCCACCAACGTCTTCGTCGACGGCAGCGCCGGCTCGGAGGCCGAGGTGCGGGTGGCGCTGAACGCCCTGATCGGCCAGCTCACCGGCAAGGTCGCCGTGGCCTGCTTCGCCTCCAACGTGGCGCGGATGGAATCGGCCATCGTGGCGGCCCAGGCCAACGACCGCCGCGTCTGCCTGGTCGGCCGTTCGATGCACCGCATGACCGCGGCGGCCAAGTCGGTCGGCATCCTGTCGGGCGCCGAACCCTTCGTCACCGACTCCGAGGCCGGCTTCTTTCCCGACGACAAGATCCTCTACCTGTGCACTGGCAGTCAGGGCGAGGGCCGCGCGGCGCTCTCGCGCATCGCCGAGGGGACCCACCCGCACGTGAGCCTGGGACAGGGGGACTCGGTGATCTTCTCCTCGCGGGTGATCCCGGGCAACGAGATCCCGATCCGCAACCTGCAGAACAAGCTCTCCGACCGGGGCGTGCGGCTCTACACCGAGCGCGACCATCCGCACATCCACGTCTCGGGCCACCCCTGCCGGGACGAGCTGAAGCAGATGTACCAGTGGGCTCGGCCCGAGATCGCGGTGCCGACCCACGGCGAGCGGCGCCACCTCCTGGAGCACTGCGCCCTGGCCAAGGACATGCAGGTTCCCATCGCCCTGGCGCCTCGCAACGGCGACATGGTGCGCCTGGCGCCGGGCCATCCGGAGGTGATCGACGAGGTGCCCTCGGGGCGTCTGTTCATCGACGCCGGCATGGTCACGCCCGAGAACGGCGAGGCCCTGCGCGAGCGCCGCCACGCCGCCCACAACGGCATGCTCAACGTCTCCCTGGTGCTGGACGGCAAGGGCCGCCTGGCCGCCGGACCGCAGATCCGCACCCTGGGCCTGCCGGGCGACGAGGATCTCCCCCTGTCGGAAGCGATCGAGGAGCTGGAGGATGAGGCCCGCGCCGCGCTCGAGAACATGGACCGCTCCAGCCGTGGTGACGACGAGGCGGTGCGCACCCTGGTCTCGCGCAAGGTCAAGAAGGCCTGCCAGCGGATCTGGGATCGCCGGCCCATCGTCGAGACCGTGGTGCTGAGGGTCTAGCGTGGACGAGACCGCATCCTGGCTGGCGGCCGCGGAAGCGGCCTTTCGGGCCTTCGACGGCGAGGTTCAGCGCGATGTCCCCGAACTGACCGACCGATACACGGCCCTTTTCGGCGAGGATCCCGCCGCTTTCCGGCGGATATTCGAGAGCGCCGCCGGTCGCGGCGACATGAAGACGGTCGCGGTGCTCGGCGACATCCTCGAGCGCCACGACGCGCATGACTGGAATAGCCGGATCGCCTACGCCACCGCTCTGTTGCACGAGGAACGATACGAGGCGGCGACGGCTGTCTTCGAGCGCCTGCGGCCGCTTCGCTCGACCCGGGTGGTTTACGGCCGGGCCCGCGCTCTGGCCGGCGAGGGACGGCTGGAGGAGGCCTTGGCGGCGGCGGAAGACGCGCTCCTGGCGCGTCCCGACCACGCGCTGTCCGAGACGCTGCGCGACCGGCTACTGATCATCATTCCATTGCATGCGCGGCGCGCCGAACTGCGAAACTGGCGCGAGATCCATGCCTTGTTCGAAGGCTATATGGCCCTCGGACTGAAAGCCCAGGCCAAGGCCTTGCTGACGCGGGTGATGGGCGATCCCGCTTCGACCGAGCTTTCCATCGCCCAGCGCCTGTCGGCTGGCGAACTGGCCTTGAGGGTCTGCGCGCCAGAGGATGTCCGTGAATATGTCACCCGAGTTCCTCCCAAGTACCCGGACCGCTCCAGGGCCCTCCGAACAGCCGCCAACGTCCTTGCCGGTATCGCCCCCCTGCATGGGGAAACTCTGACTCCCGAGGCCGACAAAGGCCTGCGTACCTGGACCGCACTGTCGCATGAGACTGCCGGCGATCTGCCCGGCGCCGTCCACCAGCTCTCGGCCCTGGCGGAGGAGTTCAAGCGAGACCCCTATATCCGAGGTGAACTCGCCCGCACCGTGGGGCGCGCCGTGCTCGAGGAGGTCCGCCCTCAGTTCGCTGCGGGCGGCTTGGGCAAGGTCATCAACCTGGTGATGTTCAACAACGAGTTCGCGTTGCTGCGCATGCACTTGGAGGAGATGACGCCCTTCGTCGACCGCTTCGTCATCGTCGAAGCGGGCCAGACCTTCATGGGCGGCGACAAGCCTCTGCATTTTCAGGAGAACCGGGAACAGTTCGCGGACTTCGCCGACCGGATCGTCCACATCACCCTGCCGCGCTTTCCGGCCCATGTGGCCACCGCCTGGGCGCGGGACTTCCATCAGCGCGACGCGGCCATCGCGGCGGCCCAGGATCTCTGCGGCCAGGACGATTACATCCTGATCACCGACACCGACGAGATCATCGCGCCCCACGCCCTGGATGGCTTCACTGGCGACTTCGCCTGCCTGCAGCTGATGGTGTCCCGCTTTTTCCTGAACTACCGGATGAAGCCCGGCGCCGCGCGGGCATTCCGGCCCGCGGCGGCGATCTTCAAGGCGCGGCATCTGGAGAAGCATGGCCTCAGCTACGCCCGTTTCTTCCTGGCTCGCCGCTCGTCGTCCGCCTATGTGATCCCCGATGCCGGCTGGCACTTCACTTCGGTGAACGACGCCGACCGCATCGCCCTGAAGCTCGGCAGCTACGCCCACCAGGAACAGACCAAGACCCAGTTCAAGACCCCGGACCATTTCCGCGAGATGCTCGAGCGGATCCGCGCCGGCGAGGTCGATCCCGGCTGGGAACGGGTGGAGCTGGACGACCATTTGCCCCCCTACATCCGACGCAATCGGGAGGCCCTGGCGCATTTGATCCTGTAGCCGATCCGCGGCGGCCGGCTTGGCTCTGAACAGGCTGACCCCTAGTATCGGCCGCACGGACTGTGACGTTGTCCGGCGAGCTCGGCTGATCAAGGTGACGGTCTTCTCCGATACGCCACGATTTGACGCCGAGGGCCCCTCCAGCGCGGACGAAGGCGCCTTCGCCTTGCCGATGGCAGACTACGAGGGTCTGACCTGGCTGGCGAAGTACCGCAAGCACGTGAACGACGACGTCAGGCGCGAGGCCCTGGCCGCGTTCCTGCCGGCATTCGAGGAGCGCTACGCCCAACGCCTGAACATGCGCCAGGCCAACCTGACGGCCCGCATCGGCGTCGGCGACGGGATGCTGAAGGAGATCCAGACGCGCGGTTGCGCCCTGGCCGCGCTGTCCGACGCCAGCCGTCGCCGGATCCGGGAACTGACCGTGCCGATGGCGGCCCGCATGCACGAGTCGCTGGATCTCATCGAAGCGCCCAGATTCGAGAATGGCCATATCCGCCTGGACCCGGCCGAGCACGCCGACATCTTCGAGGCCGTCAGTGATGCGTTCGAGGAGACGGGGCTCCTGGCTGCGCTGAGCGCCTATTCGTCCAAGCGACTGCGTCTGGGGAGTCTTGGCCTGCAGGTCAACACCGCCAAGGAGACGCGGGCCAGGTACGGCGAACTGGACAGGAGCGGCTTGCCAGAACGCGCGACCACCTATCTTCACGTGGACAGCAACGATTGGCCCTGCGTGAAGGCGCTGCTCTATCTGAGCGACGTAGGCCCCGATCAGGGGCCATTCCGCTACGTCGTGAGCTCACACCAGCTGATGGGGCCGTTCGAGGCGGCGGTGCGCAAGACCAATGACAAGTTGAGGCACTCGCCCGTCGTGCTGTGCGCCTTGCCTTCCCGCTTCGCCCAGCACGCCAACTTCGGGGACTACGTCGATCCCGCCGCCCCGGATGTGAGGCGGCTCCTCGAAAGGGAGGATGCCGTCTGCGACGGGCGCTCGGACGTGGTCCTGTTCGACAACAACGGCGTGCACCGCGGCGGCTTCGTGCGCGACGGCTATCGATACATGCTTCAGTGCATGTTCGTCCGGACGCCCAAGCCTTAGGGTGGGTCGGGCCCCTAGGCCGCCGCGTCCGCCTGCAGTTCGGCCCTGAGCCTCAGGGCGTCCTTGTTCCTGGGCTCCTCGTTGAGAGCTGCTTCGACGCAATCCAAAGCCCCATTCCGCTCGCCCGCCTTGATCAACAGGCGCGCCAGCGGGATCAGGATCGCGGGGGTGGGATGCGATAGGGCAGCCGCGCGCTTCAAAGCCGCCATGGCCTCGGCCTCGCGATTTGCCCGAAGCATGGCCGCCGTCAGCTGCTCGTGCACGCCCACGTGCCGGGGGAACAGCTCGACGGCCCGCTGGCTGAACCTGATCGCATCATCTGCCGGCGCGCGGGCCAGCACCCGCTCGCAGCCGAAGAAGTCATCGGCGGTGAAGGAGGGGAGGCCTATGGCCTCGTCCAGCATGGCCATCGCCTCCTCGATCCTGTCCTCCGATGCCAGGACGCGGGCCAGCAGAACACGGACATCGCTACGTTGGGCGTCGGTATCGAGCACCTGCCGCAGCTCCGGCTCGGCGTCGGCCCAACGCTTCTGGATCTCGAGCGCCAAGGCCAGAAGCATACGAGCCTCCCGGTGGTCGGGTCGCGCCGCCAGGGCTCGTCGGGCCTCGCTCTCCGCCTCGATGGCCGCCCCCGCGGCGAATCGGGCGCGGGCGCGCTGGTAGTGCGCAGCCGCTGCCTCGACCCCGTCGATATAGTGGTCGAGCATGTGGCCGACGATCTTGCCGACGAAGCTTTGGGCCACGTGGATTCGGTCGCTCCGCCACACCAGGGCGGGATTGGAGAGCATCGCCATCTCGTAGCTTGGGAAGTAGTCGACGTACTCGCGTTCCGACAGGACGGCCTCACAGGCGGCGCGCAACACGGCCTTGGAATAGCTGTTGGCGATGGCGATGTCGCGGCCGGTAAAGGTCCTGGTGAGCGGCACTGGCGATGTCGTGACGATCACCTTGATCGTCGGATTGCGCGCCCGGACGGCATCGATCGCCCCCAGCAGATCATCCACGCACTGCTCGTATCTCAGCACCTCGAAACGCCAACGGTGCGGGGTCGCCTGGACCTGCCGGCCCCACGGCGCCCCAAAGGTGTAGAGTCCGGTTTCAACGTCGCGCCAGGCTTCTATCAGTCCCGGCGTCATCATCAATCCATCGGCTGCGAACACCTTGCAGAAGACGTCGTAGATCTCCTGGCGGCGGGCGACGAACCGTGGTCGGGTCGCGGGCGTCACCGTGGGAACCATGTCGAGGTCGAGGAAGCGAGCGTCGCCGACGTCATAGGCCAACGGCTCGCAGTCTTCCCATGTCACCACGCCGTCGCGATCGAAGATGCGGCCGGTCCATTCCAGACATTGCCGGATCGCCGGCGGATGGAACTTGTTCATGGCGGCGTTGGCCTGGCCGTCGAACTCCTCTGGCGGCAGGCGGAAGTCGAGCATCGGCACCTTGCAGCCCAGCGCTGCGAGATTCGCCTCGATGTGACGCGCGAAACAGCTGCCTATGGTGAAAACCATGTCCTTGGCGTGCAGGCGAAATGACGGCTGCACCTCCGGCCAGAGCTCGGCCTCCAGCTCCCCCGCGATCGCGTTCCAGCGTGACCTCGATCGCGACTTGTGCCGCTTCGCCTCGAGGTAGCTCAGGCTGCCGCTGCCCCTCATCGCGGTCGGGCCGGGCTTGATCCCAGGCGCACCGTCGACTTTCCCCATAACGCGCTCCCAAAGGCCGGCGACTTGTCGGGCAGACCCAGGCTACCCTTGGCCCGAGGTTCGGCAAAGAGGCCCCGGCGGGCCCTGATCCTCTAGCGCCGCAGCAGGCGGGGCAGGCGGCTGGCGCCCAAGGCCAGCAAGGCGATCGCGCCGCCGATCAGGGTGGCGATGATCCTGTGGCGCACGACCACCGGCTCGGGCAGGCCCTCGAAGGCGAACAGGAAGGCCACATAGGCGGTTACGCAGGCGGAGAAGGTCCCGTAATTCACCCACTGCACCGAATAGGCCGCCCAGGCGACCAATGCGGCGAGGGCGGCCAGGGCTTCCGGAGATGGCTTCAGCCAGGCCATGGCCATGGTGGCCACGCCGGCGCCGGCCAGGGTGCCGACGATCCGCAGCATGCCGCGGGTCAGGGTCTCGCGCGCGCCCCGCCGCAGCACCAGGATCACGGTCATCGGGGTCCAGTAGCCGTTCGGCAGGCGGATGGCGTGCGCCAGATAGGCGGCGGCGCCCGCGGCGACGCCCAGGAGGACGGCGTAACCGAACTCGGGCCCGGATGGGTCCAGGACCCGGGCGATCGCGGCCCGCCACTCCGCCCAGCTGCCTGGAGGATCGACCGCGTTCGGCGGCACGAGGTGCGCGAACTTTCCGGGCGCCAGCGCTCGGATGCCCAGCACGCAGGCGCACTGGACGGCGCCGCCGCCCAGGACCAGCAGGGCGCGGTTGATCGCCTCGTGCAGGTCGCCGGGGATGGCGCCGGCCAGCACCAGGAAGACCGAGCCCTGCAGCATGACCCACCAGGCCCCGGTGCCGAGGCCCGTCCCCAATCCCAGCACCACGGCCGAGATCCCGACGATCAGCGCATCGAGCAGGGCGACATTGCTGGAGACGGTGCCGATCGCCGTCGAGATCGCCATTCCCGCGGCCGCCAGCAGCATCGGGGTCAATCGCCAGCGGCTCAGGCGCTGGAAGCCGCCGAAGCCCACCGAGAACGCCCCGCCGGCGGCCGCCAGCGCGGCGCCCGGCTCGCCCATTGAAAGGCCGACCGCCAGGATCAGCGCGATGGCCGGCACGCAATGCAGGGCAGGCAGCGGATGCCAGACGTGCCATTGTTGCGCCACCAGCGCGTTCATCGCGCTCCCGGCGGCGGCGTGGGCCTTCGCCGCCTTCATCGCTCTGGAGTTCGCCATTGGCTTCCTGGGGTCGTCAGGGCACTAAAGAGCGAGTCCGCGACAAAGGCTCCGCCCGTCATATTTTCGGCCCAGAGACAGGGCCAACTGGCGCGGCTGTGGGGCGTTCCCCCTCTGGTGGTCGCACGACGCCGAGGCTGGCGGTCCGGCCCGCGCCGCAGGAGCTTGGCGTATGACCTTCCGCTGGATATCGGCGCTCGCCGTATCGTTCGGAGCGGCCCTCGTGGCGTCCGCAGCGCTGGCGGCCGATCCCCAGGACGTCGTGCAACAGCTCTACGCCGAGCCGACCCTGGCCTTCGGCGGCCCGGGCTCGCAACAGGTGCTGTCGCGCGATCTCGAGGGCGCGATCCGCGCCAGGTCGGCCGGCATCTCCGACTCCAGCCCGGTGGACTTCGACTATCGCTACGGCGCCAAGCAGACCGAGATCAGCGGCTTCGAGCTGTTGCCCCAGATCGACAACAATCAGGCCCAGGTCGTGGCGGTGTTCAAGAACTTCGGAAGGCCGGAATCGGTGGACTGGACCCTTTGCCGAATGCCGGACGGTGGATGGCGGATCGCCGACGCGTCGTCCAACAGCGACTCCGTGTCCTGGGACCTGCGCCAGATCCTGGGCCTCAGGGCCGACCAGGTCCGCTGCTGAGCAGGTCTCGAACATGATCGGCAAGCTCAATCACGTCGGGGTCGCCACCCCGTCCATAAGCGAGGCCCTGAAGGTCTATCAGGGCATGCTGGGCGCCACCTCCGTCACCGAGACCCTTTTGCTGCCGGAGTTCGGCGTCGCGGTCTGCTTCGTCAACCTGCCCAACAGCCAGATCGAGCTCCTGGAGCCTCTGGGCGAAGGATCGGTGATCTCGGCCTTCCTGGAAAAGAATCCCCGCGGCGGCCAGCACCACGTCTGCTTCGAGGTCGACGACATCCTGGCCGCCCGCGACGACCTGCGGGCCAAGGGCGCCGAGATCCTCGGGAGCGGCGAGCCCCGCATCGGCGCCCATGGCGTCCCGGTCATTTTCGTCCATCCCAAGGACATGGGCGGCGTGCTAGTTGAGCTGATGCAAACCCCGTCCACGGCGCACAAATGAACTGGTTCACCGACATCACCATGTACCTGACCATCTGGTGGATCGTGATCTTCGCGGTCCTGCCGCTGGGGTCCACCAGCTTCGCCGAGGCGGGCATCGATCCGGGGCCTGGCTGTGATCCGGGGGCGCCGGTGAACCCGAACCTCTGGCGCAAGGCCATCACCACCACCTGGGTCTCGGCGATCGTCTTCGCCCTCATCTGGGCCTGCGTGCACTACCATTGGATCCATTTGCCCAACCTGCCGACGACCTTCCGGTGAGGATCCAGGCGGCGGTCTGCCGCGAGGGGACCGGCTTTCCGCAAATCGAGGCCCTGGACCTGGAGCCCCCGCGCGCCGGAGAGATCCGCGTGCGCCTGGCGGCCGTCGGCGTCTGCCATACCGACATCCGCGTCGCCACCCGTCCCATGGGTCCGCGGCCGATGGTCCTCGGCCACGAAGGCGCGGGCGTGGTCGAAGAGGTGGGCGAGGGGGTCGGCGAGTTCGCCCCCGGCGACCGGGTGCTGATGAGCTACGCCTTCTGCGGCGTGTGCGTCGCCTGTCGCCATGACGCCCAGAGCTATTGCCTCGAGGCCATGCCCCGGAACTTCGGCGGTTCGCGCCCCGATGGCTCCAGCCCCCTCTCGCAGCAGGGCCGGATGGTGCACGGGGCCTTCTTCGGCCAATCCTCCTTCGCCACCCACGCCGTCTGCGAGGCGCGTCAGGCGGTCAAGGCGCCGGACGATATTCCGCTCGAGCGCCTGGCGCCCCTGGGTTGCGGCGTGCAGACCGGGGCGGGGGCGGTGATCAATGTGCTGAAGGCGGGGCAGGGGCAGACGCTGGCCGTCTTCGGCGCGGGCTCGGTAGGCCTGAGCGCCGTGATGGCCGCCAAGGCCGTGGGCGCCGGCCGGATCATCGCCCTCGACGTCAATCCAGCCCGCCTGGCCGTGGCCCAGGACCTTGGGGCCACCGACGTCATCGATCCTCGCCAGACCGATCCCGTCGCCGCGATCATGGACCTGACCGGCGCGGGCGTGGACTTCGTGCTGAACACCACCGATCGGACCGAGGTCTATCTGCAGGGCATCGCCTGCCTGGGCCCCAAGGGCGTCTTCGCCTTTGTCACCTCGCCCGGCGCAGACCTGGCGGTGGACATGTCGCGCCTGATGCTGGGCGGGCGCAGCATCCGCGGGGTGGTGCAGGGCGACTCCGAGCCCAGGGCGTTCATCCCGCGCCTGATCGAGCTGCACCGCCAGGGCCGCTTTCCCCTGGAGCGGTTGATCACCACCTATCGGTTCGAGCAGATCGCCGAGGCCATGCACGATTCCGAGACGGGCGCGGCGATCAAGCCGGTGCTCACCTTCCCGCAGGCGGGCTGACGTGGCCGGCCGGCTTGATCTATACGGGCGGATGCCTTGGCTGGCGCGCCCGCGCCGCTTTGGCCAGTTCCCTGGAGAGACCCGACCATGCAACGGGCGTTGAACGTCACGCGCGCCGATAACTTCCCGGAGTGGTACCAGGCCGTCGTCCGCGACGCCGACATGGCCGAGAACAGCCCGGTGCGCGGCTGCATGGTGATCAAGCCGTGGGGCTATGGCGTCTGGGAGCTGATCCAGGCCGAGCTGGACCGCCGCATCAAGGCCACCGGCCACGAGAACTGCTATTTCCCCCTGTTCGTGCCCCTGAGCTTCATCGCCAAGGAAGCCGAGCACGTGGAGGGCTTCGCCAAGGAGATGGCGGTGGTCACCCACCACCGGCTGAAGCTGATCGACGGCAGGCTGCAGCCCGATCCGACCGCCGAGCTCGAAGAGCCGCTGATCGTGCGGCCCACCTCCGAGACCATCATCGGTGACGCCTTCCAGCGCTGGATCAAGAGCTACCGGGACCTGCCCTTGCTGATCAACCAGTGGGCCAACGTCGTCCGGTGGGAGATGCGCACGCGGCTGTTCCTGCGCACTTCGGAGTTCCTCTGGCAGGAGGGCCACACCGCCCACGCCGACCGCGAGGACGCCATGGCCGAGACGCTGCGCATGCTGGAAGTCTACCGCGCCTTCTCCGAGGAGGTGCTGGCCATGCCGGTGGTGGCCGGAGAGAAGCCCGAGAACGAGCGCTTTCCCGGGGCGGAGAACACCTTCTCGATCGAGGCGATGATGCAGGACGGCAAGGCCCTGCAGGCCGGGACCTCGCACTATCTGGGCCAGAACTTCGCCAAGGCCCAGAACATCCGCTTCCAGACCGACAAGGAAGACCTGGCCTTCTGCCACACCACCAGCTGGGGCGTGTCGACGCGCATGGTGGGCGGCGTGATCATGACCCACGGCGACGACGACGGCCTGCGCCTGCCGCCGGCCATCGCGCCCCGCCAGATCGTCATCGTGCCGATGCTGCGCGACAAGCCCGAGGACGTCGAGGTGCTGGCCTATTGCGACGCCTTGGCGGCCGACCTGCTCAAGGGCTCGGCCTTCGGCGCGCCCCTCCGGGTGCTGGTGGACAAGAAGCCGATCCGCTCGGCCGAGAAGCGCTGGAACTGGGTGCGCCGGGGCGCGCCGCTGATCCTCGAGATCGGCCCCCGCGACGCGGCAGGCGGCCAGGTCACCTTCATGCGCCGCGACCAGCTACGCGACGGCGACCGCGTGCGCTCGCAGTCCGAGGCGCGGGACGCCTTCGTCCAGGGCGCGCCACGGCGGCTGGCCGAGATCCAGGCGGCCCTGTTCGCCGAGGCCAAGGCGCGGCTGGCGGACAACATCCGCACCGACATCGACACCTTCGAGGGGCTGGAAGCCCATTTCGGCGCGGCGGTCGAGGACGACGAGGCGGGCGCCGCCTTCAAGGGCTGGGTCCGCGCCGGCTGGTCGAGGCCCGAGGGCGGCGAGCTGGAAGGGGTGGTGGAGCGGCTGAAGGCGCTGAAGCTCACCTTGCGCAACGCGCCCATGGACCAGGGCGGGGGCGCGGCCCGCTGCATCTTCACCGGCCGGCCGGCCGTGGAGGACATCCTGATCGCCCGGGCCTACTAGGGTGGCCGAGCCACGCGAGCAGCTGACTCCCGCCGGTCCGTTCTCGGCCTGGGAGCGCGCCATCGCCTTCCGCTACCTGCGCGCCCGACGCAAGGAGGGCGGGGTGGCGCTGGTGTCGGTCATCTCCTTCTTCGGGGTCATGGCGGCCGTGGCGGTGCTGATCATCGTCATGTCGGTGATGAACGGCTTCCGCTCCGAGCTGCTGGGCGAGATGCTCGGCTTCAACGGTCACCTGTTCGTCTCCGGACCCCTGCTGAACGACCCGGCCAAGGTCGATCAGGCCCTGGCCCGCATCCGCGCCCTTCCGGGCGTCACTCAGGCCACGCCGATGGTAGAGGCCGAGGCGGTGGCGATCGGGGGCGGCCAGACCGGCGGCGCCATCGTCCGGGGCGTGCGGCCCGAGGACCTGAAGAAGATGTCCCTGGTCGCCCGCAACATCCGGCCGGGCTCGATGCAGGGCTTCGGCGAAGGCGACTACGGCGGGGATATCATCCTGGTCGGCAGCCGCCTGGCGGCCCAGATGAGCGTTCAGCCCGGCGACGCCCTGACCCTGATCTCGCCCTCCGGCGACAACACCGCCTTCGGCTTCAACCCGATCAGCAAGGCCTACACCGTGGGCGGCCTCTTCACCGTCGGCATGAGCCAGTACGACTCCACCTACATCTACATGCCGCTGGCCCAGGCCCAGATCTTCTTCGGACGGGATCGGGCCGTGGACGTCATCGAGGTCATGGTGAGCGACCCCGATCGCGCGACCACATTTCGGCCGGCCATCCAGCGGGCCGCCGGCCCGGAGGCGATCGTCACCACCTGGCAAGACAAGAATCAAAGCTTCTTCAACGCCTTGCAGGTTGAACGCAATGTGATGGGTCTGATCCTGCTGCTGATCGTGTTCGTCGCCGCGCTCAACATCATCTCGGGCCTGTGGATGCTGGTGAAGAACAAGGGCCGCGACATCGCCATCCTGCGCAGCATGGGCGCCGATCAGGGCGCGATCCTGCGCATCTTCTTCATGGCCGGCGCCTCGATCGGCGTGCTCGGCGCCGTCGCCGGCTTCGTCATCGGGGCGCTGTTCTCTATCTATATCAAACAGATACAGGCATTTGTGGAATGGGTGTCCGGGACTGTGGTGTTCAGCCCGGACGTCTATTTCCTCTCCCACATCCCGGCCAAGATCTCCTGGATCGAGGTGTCGGTGATCATGGCCGCCGCGCTGTCCATGTCGTTTCTGGCGGTGCTGTTCCCGGCCTGGCGGGCCTCGCGCATCGATCCGGTGGAGGCGCTCCGCTATGAGTGAGCCGGTTCTGCAGCTGCGCGGCGTGCGCCGCGAATACCTTTCGGGCCGCAACGTGCTGGAGGTGCTGCGCGGCGCCGACCTCGACGTCTATCCGGGCGAGCTGGTGGGCCTGATCGGGCCTTCGGGGTCGGGCAAGTCCTCGCTGCTGCACGCGGCGGGCCTGTTGGAGCGGCCGACGGCCGGACAGGTCTATCTTGCCGGCCAGGATTGCTCGGGCCTGAAGGACGCCGCGCGCAGCCGCGTGCGACTTGGGACCTTGGGTTTCGTCTATCAATTCCATCATTTGCTGGCCGAACTTAGCGCCGAGGACAATGTCGCCCTGCCGCTGATGATCGGCGGCTGGAGCCATCGCCGCGCCGTCGAACGGGCGCGCACGCTGCTGGGCGAGCTGGGGCTCGCCGAGCGGGCGCATCACCAGCCGGCCCAGCTGTCGGGCGGCGAGCAGCAGCGCGTGGCCATCGCCCGCGCCATGGCCAACCATCCCAAGGTGATCCTGGCCGACGAGCCGACCGGCAACCTCGATCCCCACACGTCGCTGGGGGTGTTCAAGAGCTTCCACGACCTGGCGCGCCAGCAGGGTTCGGCGGCGCTGATCGCCACCCACAACATGGAACTGGCCCGCTACATGGATCGGGTGTTCGCCCTCAAGGACGGCCGGTTGGAACAGCAGAAGCTCTGACCGTCGCGGCCCGGGGGCCGGCGTCAGGCCACGTCGCGGGCGCTGACGGCGGTTTCCGCGCCGCTGCGAACCTGGCTGGCGGTCACGCCGAACGCCTCACGGAAGGCGCGGGCGAAATGGGCGACGTTGGTGAAGCCGCAGTCGTAGGCGATGGCCGAGATGGTGCGCGGATCGCCGGGGTCTGTCAGCGCCTCGTGCGCGCGCAGGAGTCTCTGCTGGATCACATAGCGGGCGACGCCGCCGACCGGCGCGAACAGGCGGTAGAGGCGCGAGCGAGAAACGTTGGCGGCCTTCCAGATGGCGCTGGGCTGCAGATCTTCGCTGGCCAGATGCGCCTCGATATAGGCGGCGGCGCGTTCGAAGGCGCGGCCGTCGTCGGCGACGCGCCGGGAGGGCGCCATGGCTGCCCCAGGCGCGGGGATCACCGCGGCGATCCAGTCGGCCAAGGCCTGGGCCTCGATCTCCGGCCGCAGCGGTCGGTCGGCGCGGATGCGGTCCATCAGCTCCTGCATGTGCCGGAACAGGGGCTCGGCGGCCTGGCGGGCCACCACCGTCCCGTTCAGGGAGGTCAGCCACGGCAGGCGTTGCTCCACCAGGGCCCGGTCCAGGCCGATGGTGATCAGCTCATGGTCGCTGTGCTCCAGCGAGGAGGGCGTGCCGAAGTCGGCCACCAGGGCCTCCCCCGGTCCGACCTCGACCGTGGCCCCGTTCAGGTCGCCGCGGATGGCGCCCCGTTGCAACAGGACGATCCCCACGAAGTCGTGGCGATCCATGCGGATGGTCTCGGGCAGGCGGATGCTGCGCTGGGCGCTGGTGCGCGCGACGCGCAGATGGATCTGAGGCAGCTGGCAGAGCTCGATGCGGCAGTGCACCGGTTGGGCCAGGATCTCGACCAGCACCGCCAGCGAATAGACGTGGACGAACATCCGCTCCCGGTCGGAGTCGGGATAGTCGGCGGTGTCGAACACCGCCTGCGGAATCCCGCGCTGGTCAAGACCGCTTCCCACGCGTCCTCGCGGATCTAGGTGCGCCGCGCCCGAACAAGCGCCGCCAGACTCATCTATTCGTTTATGCGAAGCCGGGAAACAGCGGCGTCCATGAACGATTCTTAATCCTGCTCCGGGCAAGACCCATGCCGGATCGAAGACGGAGGGACGCACAGTCAAGCGCAAAAGACGGCGGGCGAAGCGCCGCCGACCGCCAGCAGGCGGAGATGCCCGACGAATCTAATGAGACGCCTGGGTAAGGACGGCCCGTCAGGAATGGGATCATCTAGGCTCGACCGCGGTTTGCACTGATCAATCCCAGGCGTCCGCAGGAGGGGAGCGAACGGTCATGCGGCGTCTGCGCCTGCGGGCCGCCATCAAGGGAGACATGGGCAGACAGCGTCCGGACCTGTTTCAAGTCGTTCTCGGGATCTGGGTGATCGTAGGCCTGCTCGTCCTGGCTGTCGTCGTCGCCCACAGCCTGCCCTAGCCGGCCGCCAGTCCCAGTAAATATCTGATATGAACATTGTCGTCGGATATGTGCAGTCGAGCGGAGACACCGCGCGCCTCGCCAACCAGGTGCGGGCGCTCATGGCGCTGGGATGCCAGACGGTCCGCGTCGAGGCCGCCGCCTCGCCCGACAGAGCCTACAAGCCCGTGCTGGACGCGGTCTGCGGATTCCTGGGCCCGGGAGATCGGCTGCTGGTTCCCGACGTGACGCACCTGGGCTCCAGCCCGAGCGCGGCCGAGGCGTTCCTGAATCGGCTGAAGGCCCGGGGCGCCGAACTGCGCCTGCTGGATCACGAGGACCTGGGCGGGGGCGTCCGGTCTTCGGGCCAGGTCCGGATCATGGCCGCCCGGCCGTCCCGGACGCCGGGGGCGGGCGGCAAGATCGTGGACGCTGGAATGGTGCTGGCCCTCAGCGCCCACGGTTTCGGCCCGTCGCAGATCGCCCGCAAGCTTGGGGTCTCCAGGATGACCGTCTGGCGCAAGCTGGCGGCCGCGGGAGCTTAGCCAGCGACATCCCATCCGCTCATGCCGGCGACCTTCCGGCAGAAGGTAGTGTCTCAGTTTGAAATCCACCGCCGTTGACAAGCATGGCGTCGGGCCCGCGCGGTCGCTATCTTCCGCCTATGAAATCAACCGGTCCCTGGTACGACCTGCTGATCGCCGTCTGTGGAGGCGTCGGTAGCGCGGCGGGAACCCTACTCCTCTCACACGATACGGTTATGTCAGCGGCGGTCGTTGGGACCCTTGTTTTCGTAGGGCTCTTGGTCGTGAGGTTTTTGAAACGCAATGCCTAAAGGACCGAGAGGAGAGAAGCGCCCCGGCGACGTGATCGGAGCGGCCATCATGGTCGCCAAGATCGCGACGGGAGAGGTCGAGGACAATCCTAAGGCCCCCGATCCGACCTATCACAGCCGAGGCGGTAAGAAGGGCGGCGCAGCGCGGGCGGCAAAGCTATCTCCGGCCGAGCGCTCAGAGATCGCGAAAAAGGCGGCGGCTAGACGCTGGAACCCGCGCTAGGGAACCTGCCTGATCCGGTCTAGTCCCGACGTGAATGGTAGCAACAGGGTGTCTCCGAAGCGCGGATAAATCTCGTCTAGTTTGACCTGGAAATCCTTCCAATCCCGCGAGAGGCGCATCACCACCTTCACGCCCTCCAACAGTTCCTTCAGGCGCGGCTTCCCTTCTTCAGGCGTCAGATACTGAGTCAACTTCTGCGTCGGCTTGCCTTGCGCGTTACGCCTAACCCGGGAGTGCAGTTCGCCCCGGATTCCTGGAGCTAGCCGATCGTAAATATCGTTGGTCCAGGTCCCGATGATTCCTGGCCGGGCGGTATTCTCAGGATCGAAAGGCCAGCCATTCAGACGGTAGATGTGTCGGTAGAAATCGATATCGAACATCTTGACCCACGGCAGCTTCTCTTGGGCGACGCAGGCGTCCAAGATTTTGTAGATCGCTGCCATCTTGCGCATGTCTTCGAAGCCAGTGGCTTGGTCGACGAGGTCATCGATGGCGTGATTGGTCAGGGCCTTCAGAAGGGCGCGGCACGCTTCCCCGACGTGCTCTTGGCTCGGGAGAAGCTTTCCTGCCATCAGCGCGTCTTGGTAGACCCAGCACACGCCTGGGAGCAGCGTTGCGCGGTATCCGAAGGCGCGCCCTTGATAACCGGGCCCCTTGCGCGGGATGAATTCGATCGGAGTTGTCGACGCTACCAACTCCTTGGAAATAAAGCGTTCTAGGTTCTTCGCCCGCAAGAAAGCGGGCATTCCGTCGACCGTAGCTCCCTCGCCGCCTTTCGCCTTACCGGCTCGACCAATGGAGGTCAGGAACCCCTCTTGAGTGAGGACTCGCGTATTGTCCACATCGTCGAGTACGGCGCAGGTGAGCATGGCGTCGCCAAGAGGAAGAACGCCCTCGGCGATAGCCTTCGGGAGGTCCTTGTTGTGCCTCGCCAGTGCCGCTCGACGTGCGATGGCGCTGCGCTCCGCCTTGGTTAGTGCGTTCGCCCGCGCGACGCCCCCCGCAACCTTGCTTTTGTCTTTCATGTCAGCCTGCTTGCATCGAATCTGACGCAAGCATATGCATGCACGATCAGACATGCAAGCAGGGCTTTGATGTGAATCGTATGCTTGACACTCAAGCAAAAAGTTCAGATAAAAGGGGCATGAACAAGCTGCCCCTCGCGAAGCGCGTCATGATCCTCTCGATGCTCTGCGAGGGCTCGTCCATGCGGTCGATCAGCCGCGTGGCGGATGTGTCGATCAACACCGTGACCAAGCTGCTTGAGGACGCTGGCGAGGCGTGCGGCGCGTATCATTGGGAGCACGTGCGCGGGGTGAAGGCCAAACGCGTGCAGTGCGACGAAATCTGGTCATTCGTCGGGGCGAAGCAGAAGAACGTTGCGACGGCCAAGGCTGCGCCCGAGCAAGCCGGGAGCGTGTGGACGTGGACCGCGCTCGACAGCGACTCCAAGATGATCCTGTCCTACATGGTCGGGGGCCGGGACGCGGAGTCCGCCAACTTCCTCATGGATGACCTGGTGCAGCGGATCGACGGCCGGGTCCAGCTCACCACGGACGGGCACAAGGCGTACCTGGAAGCCGTGGCCGGAGCATTCAACGAAGGCGGCATCGATTACGGGATGCTGGTGAAGCTCTACGGCGAGCCCAAGGGCAAGTCAGATGAGCGGCGCTATAGCCCCGCTGAGTGCGTGGGCGCCCGCAAGACCCGGATCACCGGCGACCCCGATCCGAAGCACATCAGCACGTCCCACGTTGAGCGCATGAACCTCAACATGCGGATGGGCATGCGCCGGTTCACCCGCCTCACCAACGCCTTCTCGAAGAAGATCGACAACCACGTCCATGCCCTGTCGCTCTATTTCGTCTGGTACAACTTCTGCCGCCAGCACAAGGCGCACAGGCTGAGCCCCGCTATGGCCGCTGGCGTCGCGGATCGGCTCTGGAGCATGGAAGACGTGGTTGCGCTGATAGACGCTCGCGCGCCCCAGCCCAGCAAGCGCGGGCCCTACAAGAAGCGGCAGAAGGCCGCCAGCTAGGCAGCCTTCTTTGAGTCCGCCGCCGGCAGATTGCGGGCGATTTTCTCAGCCGCCGCGCGCACAGACTCTTCATCGACTCGTTGGCCAAACGTCTTTTCTAGGACGGACCTAACGAAGTCTTCCGCTGCCCTTTGCCTATCTTTGACTTCGAACATTTCGATCCCTCAGAGTTTCGTCCATGTGCGATCAATTATAAGGTCCGCGAAAAATCTTATCCAGAACTTTCCGCGTATCTTGTTGGCGTCCAGAAAATCCTTGAGTTCTTCGTTTACTGCCAAGATAGGCTCAAGGTTCTTTGCAACGTCGTCCCGCCGAATCGTAGCGTCCTTCGGGAAATTGGCGGTCACAAACGCCTTCGTTTCCTTAGCGGCCTTTAGCCAAACAGCTTCGTGCTTCGTGTACAATCCTATGAGGCCGACATCCTCTAGGCGTTGTTCTGCCTCAAGTGTGAGAGCCACTATTTGACCTCCAGGGCCGTTAGAACCGCTACGGCGATCAGCCACCCGACGCCGAGCAGAAGGAGGCCCAGAGCAGCATACAGGGCGCAAAGGTTGTCTAGCGCCTTGCTAACGAGGCCGAAGGGTATGGATGCTGCGTTGAGAACGAGTCCGGCGAACGCAAACCAAATCCGTCGCCGGTACGATCCTCGAACGACGCGCTTCGCGGTTACGTCATAGGACGAATAGCCGGCCGACAACGCACCCATATAGACGAGCATCAGCCCGGCGAGCGCACCAGCCGCCGCAACCACGTCGCCGCCGATTTCCGTCGAGACCGCCACAAGTTCCCCCCTTGGGCGCGATATAGCTAAGCTCGCCTATTTGGAGAGTCGAGGCAACGGGCTTTGTTGGCGCGGGCCTTACAAGAAGCGGAAAGGGGCGTAAGTTCGGCGGCCATGTGGGGACGGCTGCCACAGCTTCCGACTATGACTTGGGCCGCAGCCGCTGCAGCGCTTGTGGCAATCCTTTGCGCCGTGCTGTTCCGCTACGAGATCCGTCCGCTCGGAGAACAGGCCTATGTTTGGCGCTTGGACCGCTGGACAGGCCAAGTGCAGATGTGCACCGCTGAGGGCTGCCGCTAAATTTCAAACTGAGACACCACCCGGCAGAAAGGGGGCTTGAAACTGGAACAAAAGGGGAATATCGATATGAGAACAAACACGGAACCAGGGGGTGCGGCATGGCGCGCTTTGCGAGAGAGACGATGGCCCTTGCTTCGGTCGCGGGCTTCGTTTGGATGATGTGTCAGGTCGCCCATCTGGTGGCCTGAGTCGCCAGGCCGCGGGCCTGAGGGGAGCAGCGCCATGGCCGGGCTCGGCGAAGCCTTCGTGCATCTTCGGGTCCGATCGGCCTATTCGCTGCTCGAGGGGGCCATCAAGGCCGACAAGATCGGGCCGTTGGCGGTCAAGGACGCCATGCCGGCGATGGCCATCGCCGACCGGGCCAATCTGTTCGGCGCGCTGGAGTTCTCGGTCGCCACCAAGGAGGCGGGCGTGCAGCCGATCATTGGCTGCGCCCTGCCGGTTTCGGGCATCGGCGAGGGCAGGCCCGAGCGCTGGGCCCGGACGCCGACGATCGTGCTCCTGGCCCAGAACGCCGAAGGCTGGCGCAACCTCTCGATCCTGTCCTCGGCGGCCTATATGGAGTCCGCCGCCAACGACGAGCCGCATGTCCCCTGGGACAAGGTGGCCGAGCACGCGGGCGGGCTGATCCTGTTGTCGGGCGGCCCGGACGGCCCGATCGACCCCCTGTTCGCCGCGGGCAAGACCAAAGACGGCCAGGCGGCGCTCGGGCGGATGGCCGAGACGTTCGGCGACCGCTTCTATGTCGAGTTGCAGCGCCACGGCGAGGCGTCGGAGGCGGCGGCCGAACCGGGGTTGGTGGCCTGGGCTTACGACCGCGACGTTCCGCTGGTCGCCACCAACGATGTCTATTTCGGTGCGCCCGGGAAATATCGCGCCCACGACGCCCTGATCTGCATCGCCGACGGCGCCTTCCTCGGCCAGGACGACCGACGGCGGGTGACGCCCGAGCACTGGTTCAAGCCGGCCAAGGACATGCGGGCCCTGTTCGCCGACCTGCCCGAGGCCTGCGACAACACCCTGGATATCGCTCGGCGCTGCGCCTTCATGGTCGAGAAGCGCGATCCGATCCTGCCGCGCTTCGCCACGGCCGCGGGCCGGACCGAGGACGAGGAGCTGCTGCACCAGGCGCGCGAGGGCCTCAACGCGCGGCTCCGGGTGCATCCCCTGGCGATGGATCGGGAGGAGTACGACAAGCGGCTGGAGCGCGAGATCGGCGTCATCCAGCAGATGGGCTTCTCGGGCTACTTCCTGATCGTGTCGGACTTCATCAAGTGGGCCAAGGCGCACCGGATTCCGGTGGGCCCCGGACGGGGCTCGGGGGCCAGTTCGCTGGTCGCGTGGTCCTTGATGATCACCGACCTGGACCCCCTGCGTTACGGCTTGATCTTCGAGCGCTTCCTCAATCCCGAGCGGATCTCGATGCCGGACTTCGACATCGACTTCTGCCAGGAGCGGCGCGAGGAGGTGATCGCCTACGTCCAGGAGAAGTACGGCCGCGACCGGGTGGCCCAGATCATCACCTTCGGCACCCTGCAGGCGCGCGCGGTGCTGCGCGACGCCGGAAGGGTGATGCAGCTGCCGCTGGGCCTGGTCGATCGCCTGGCCAAGATGGTGCCCAACAATCCCGCCAGCCCCGTGACCCTGGCCCAGGCGATCCAGATGGAGCCGCGGCTGCAGGCCGCCCGGCGCGACGAGGATTCGGTCGCCGAGCTCTTGGAGGTCGCGCTGGAGCTGGAGGGCCTCTACCGCAACGCTTCCACCCACGCCGCCGGCATCGTGATCGCCGACCGGCCGTTGACCGATCTGGTGCCGCTCTACCAGGACCCCCGCTCGGAGCTGCCCGCCAGCCAGTTCAACATGAAGTGGGTCGAGAGCGCGGGCCTGGTGAAGTTCGACTTCCTGGGCCTGAAGACCCTGACCGTGTTGGATCGGGCGGTCCGTTTCCTGGAGCGCCGGGGCGTCAATCTGAACCTGGAAGCGCTGCCGCTCGACGACGCGCCCAGCTATCAGGTCATGGCCTCCAGTCAGACGCTCGGGGTGTTCCAGCTGGAAAGCCAGGGCATGCGCGACATCCTGCGCCAGCTGAGACCCGCCTCCCTGGAGGAGGTCACCGCCCTGATCTCCCTCTACCGGCCCGGCCCGATGGACAGCATCCCCGAGTACGTCGACTGCAAGATGGGCCGCCGGCCCGTCGACGTGGTGCATCCGCTGCTGGATCCGGTGCTGCGTGATACCTATGGGGTGATCGTCTACCAGGAGCAGGTGATGCAGATCGCCCAGATCCTGGCCGGCTACAGCCTGGGCGAGGCCGACCTGCTGCGCCGGGCCATGGGCAAGAAGAAGAAGGAGGAGATGGCCCAGCAGAAGGCCCGGTTCATCTCCGGCGCCGCCGAGCGCGGGGTCGATCAGGCCCGGGCCGACGCCATCTTCGAGCTGGTCGACAAGTTCGCCGGCTACGGTTTCAACAAGAGCCACGCGGCCGCTTACGCGCTGGGCAGCTATCACACGGCCTACCTGCAGGCGAACTTCCGCGAGGAGTTCCTGGCCGCATCAATGACG